>NZ_JBFALC010000021.1:0-131694 GCF_040656035.1 Streptomyces sp. NPDC050211 | reverse complement strand
AACAGGACCCTCAGCAAGTCCTATCGTTGCAGGTCAAGGGCACTTTCCGTGTTTCTGATCAGCGCTTGGACAGCCCACCTCGTGAAAGCGCGAGGTTAGGGGCAGGAAGCGGGGCCTGGTCAGTCTTTGCTCGTCGCGTGATCCGCCCTGTTCGCCACATGGGTGATCACGGGCGTCGGCTGACGTGTCACCGGCGCGGGCCGGTAGGCCACGCCGTAATCGCGGGCGAAGCGGTTGGCCTCGGCCGAGGAGCCACCCAGCATGTGCAGGTAGAGCCCGTACGCCACCGACTCGACCTGCTCTTCGGTCAGGCACAAGCACCAGCGGTTGTCCACGCGGCTGAAGCCCGCGGTACGAACCCGCTCGGAGAGCCCTTCCGCCGGCGAGGTGGCCAGCTCGCCGGCGATGCTGATGAATATGCGCAACGCGTCCATCTGGGCGGGGCGCAGCTTCACCAACTGCTCTCCGGACGCTGGCTCTTCCGGGTCTGGTTCGGGCACTGGCCGAGCGCGCGCGTATGCCAGGGCGTCGCCGCCGCAGGGGGTGAGGCGGGCTGCCCAGCGGACGGGGCGTCCCTCGTGGGCGGAGAGTTCGGCCCGGGTCTCCCGGTCCGCCAGCTCGGCCAGCCCTTCGCGGACCGCGGATTCCACGCCCTGCTGGAAGGAGCCTCGTACGTCGTTGTCCAGGACCCAGCCATGCTCGGATGCATGCTCGCGCTCGTGGAGTGCCTCCAACACGGTGAGCCGCTTCTCCCAGCTCTTCATCCACCACCTCGTCCGCTCGCTGACGGCATGTGCAGACGGTAGTTCGGTGTGGGTGGGAATGTCGGCGGGTGTGGGAAGTTCAACATGCTCGATGACCGGCACCGGGCATGGCGGCCTTTCGTTCCAGAATCTCGTTGAGGGTCCTCCTTCCAACGGCTGCGAACTGCACTCTGGCGTGTGACGCCTCGTCGGCAGCCTTCGAGAGGAAACGTTCCAGTGGATGGCTGAATCTGGTGTGCCTTGTTGCAACAAGACTCCGAACGGCTGGCATTCGCAACCATGTACGGTTTCCTGAGTGCGGCTCAGGCTCTATGGGGAGGGACGTTGGATCTTCAGCATCAGACCTCGAACTTCGTCAATGCCTCCTGGTCGATGGTGGATCTGCGTGACCTGATCTACAACATGCTGAGCCTGCTCTCCCTGGAACTCAGTGAGAACGGGGGCATGGCAGGCGATGGCGAAGCGGGTCGGGCCTTCGCCACCGTGTACAAGGAGGCCGTGAAGACGGTCTTCGACCAGTCGGGGTTCGCCCATCAGGTGATGGCCAACGGTGCGGGAGCCCTGCTGAAGTCGGCGGAGGCGTACCTGCGGCAGGAGAGTCGGATCGCGGCTGGGCTCCTTGGCCAGAGCCCTCAAGGGCCGGAGATCGGTGCGCAGCCGTCGGGTCCGGACTGCACCCCGCGCGCGAGCCACAAGGCCGAAGACCTCCCCGAGGTCGTCGGTGAGACCAGCGGGGTCGACCAGTATCTGTTCAACGAGCGGTTCCTGGGCCAGCCGGACAAGTGCCGGGCCGTGGCGCAGACTTGGCGGGCAGCGGCCAAGATCCTCGATGCCGTGTACTGGGATGCTGAAGTCGCGTGGAAGCGTGCCACGCTCGACGAGGTCGGTCAGACCGCCGACCGGGTCGAGGAGTTCTTCAGGAAGTTCGTCGGCAAGAACCCTCCGCCCAGTGAGGTGAGCGAGGACGAGACCCTCGTGGCGAACCTGCCCACCGCCTGCAGGATGATTGCCAACGCCTGTGACGCCTACGCCGACCACATAGAGACCGCCAAACGGCGGCTTCCGGTCGAGGAGACCACCCCTGGCGAGTTCCTCCTGCCTTGGGAGCAGCCGAGGTTCGGAGGGGACGGTCACGACGGAGGACTGCACGAACTCATCGCCGGCGACATGCGCATCGCCGCGCTGGGCAAGATCCCGCCCGCTTTGGACAGCTCCAAAGCGCGGGTGAAGATGCCGCGGCCGGACAACGACGGCCTCGTGCCCGGCCTGCCCCCGTTCCTGGCACCCCTCATCCGCATCCCCACTCTGGTCCCGGTCGCCTACCGGCCCGCCAACGGTCCACGTGTCCAGCCGATTCCACCAGCCACACCGCCCAACCCCCGCTTTCCACCGCTCACGCTCGGGGAGCGTACGAGCTTCCAGACCTGGCTGAACTCCCTGCGCCAGGGAGACGTCTCCGGTGGCAGGCCGGCCGAGGTCGCCTATCAGAGGCGGGTGGCCGGCTACCCCGAGTACGAAGTCCACATCCCGCCCGGGCGCAGCGTGAACAACACCCTGATGGTGGACGGGTTCCGCGACAGTGACGGTATGGCCGTCGAAGCGAAGTACGTGAACAAGCCCGACCAGCGTTGCTACCGCTCTCTGGAAGAGCTCCGCGAGAACCACGCCTCGGGAAAGAAGGACTTCCTCTACCGCAGTGATCGCGACGAGCTCAAGAAGTACGCCGCCGCCCTCAATGACCCGCGGAATACGGAGATGCGTGGCGTCGAGACAGTCACGAACAACCAGGACTCGGTCCAGTACTGGCGGATCATGATGGCCGCCTACGGTGTCGAAGGCCACGCGCGCTACGTTCCCTGACCAACGCCACCACGTCCCCGTACAGGAAGCACCACGCCACGATGGAACCCGAAGAGATCGCACAGCTGCGCACCATGTACATCTTCTCCCCGTCGGCCGGGGAGAGCTGGGGTCTGACGTACGAGGGCCTGGAAGCCAAACTTCGACAGCGGAACCCCGACGAATTCATTCGCGTCGACGACGGCTCCGACGGGCCGGTCACCGGTTCCTCGATGCACTTCGGGATCACCATGGACGACGAGCAACTGGAGGGCATGGCCCTCCTGTCACCCGAAGGCGTGTCCATCAAGGACTGCACCGTCGGCTCGGCGGCCAGGTTTGCTCTCTGGCTCAAGAGCGACGTGGTGCCGGAGAGCATGTCCGTCATGTTCAACACGGAGTGGGGTCTGGAAGCTGAACTGCCGGACACACCCGTCCCGGACGCCACACGCCCTCGGATCGCAGCCGCGTTCATGGAGCATCTCGTCGAGACGGGTGATCTCGACTGACCGCTTATGTGGCCTGTCGTGCGTGGCCCGCGCCTTTCGGAGAACAGGGACCGACTGGGGGCGTACGCCGAGTTCGACAACAGGATACTTCTGCTCCGGGGAGAGCAGCCCTCCTCAGGGATCAGCCGGGCGAACGCCTGCGGGTCACCACCGCTCACGCGGCGAAGAGTAACTCTGTGGCGGCCAGGGCCTTTCCTGGAGCGGGTCTCCTCCGCTCGTGCATGGAGCAGCCGCAGCCCCGCTCAAGGAGTCGAACTGAGACGGGTAACCTCCGCTCACGCGGAGAGTAGACGCACGCCGCGATGTTTCTCGCTACGTAACGCACGTGGCCGCCGGTGGGGAATCGAAGTGGTCATCGCGGGGAGTCAAACTGGCCGCCAATGCCTCCGCTCGCGCGGAGAGCAGGTTCGACCGGCTCCCAACCGGGCGGACAATCCCGGATCACCTCCGCTCAAGCGGAGAGCACTCGCTGACCTGCGCGGTCCAGTGGTACGTGCGCGGTTCACCTCCGCTCGCACGGAGAGCGCCTGACCCATGCGATCTCGTGAGTGACGATCAGCGGATCACCTCCGCTAGCGCGGAGAGAGAGCACGTCGTCTCGACGATGTTGAGGCGCCACACCTTCGGATCGCCTCCGCTCGCACGGAGAGAACTAGAAACCCGATGTCAACCGCTACACCAGCACCGGATCACCTCCGCTCGCGCGGACCGAACTACATCCGCGCCGACATCGAAGGGAAGTCGATCGGATCACCTCCGCTCGCGCGGAGCGCACTCAGTGGGCGGGCTGCTGGTCATGATCGTCTCCGGATCACCTCCGCTCGCGCGGAGCGCACATCCCCAACACCGGCGGGCTGCTGCCCTGCTACGGATCACCTCCGCTCGCGCGGAGCGCACGGCGCCTTGATCTCTGGGCACGTCTGGCCCGCCGGATCACCTCCGCTCGCGCGGAGCGCACGACAGCGCGGGCATCCCCATCGAGGGTGCCGACGGATCACCTCCGCTCGCGCGGAGCGCACGCGTCCTGAGCCGCCAGCTGAGCCATCAGCGACGGATCACCTCCGCTCGCGCGGAGCGCACTCGAGGGTGCCGACGGTGCCGAGCGCAGTCGTCGGATCACCTCCGCTCGCGCGGAGCGCACTCGTTGGGAGTCGGCTGGAGACACAGGATCACCGGATCACCTCCGCTCGCGCGGAGCGCACGCGATCTGCTGGATCAGGTCCGCGCGGACACCCGGATCACCTCCGCTCGCGCGGAGCGCACTTTCTCGATCAGGCCGCGCCCGCAGCCGCTGGCGGATCACCTCCGCTCGCGCGGAGCGCACGCCACGGTCGAAGACCTGTACCTCTACCAGGACGGATCACCTCCGCTCGCGCGGAGCGCACCGCGTGAAGTCCCGGAGTCTGGAACTCCGGGACGGATCACCTCCGCTCGCGCGGAGAACACGTCTCGCTGGACGTGGCCGCGATGCTCTGCGGCGGATCACCTCCGCTCATGCAGAGAACACCTGACCTCGTACTTGCGCAGCTGTTCCAGGATCGGGTCGCCTCCTGACCGGAGAGTAGTCCGTCGACCGCACGTTCTATTCGCCGACGAGAGTTCACCTCCGCTCGCGCGCGGAGAGCTGAGTCGGGGGTGTGCGCTGCGATCGGGCCTCGACGGTTTACCTCTGCTTGCGCGGAGAGCAAGCCGCCTTGAGCAACGCGGCCACCACCTCGTGTGGTTCACCTCCGCTCGCGCGGAGAGCAGTCGCCCTTTGCTTTCATCATTGCCGCCTGGAGCGGTTCACCTCCGTTTGTGTGGAGAGCAGTTCGACACCGGGCTACTGGAACGCCTGCACACCGGTTCACCTCCGCTCCCGCGGAGAGCACCCCCGGCCTGAAGATGGAGCGCGATCTGGGCAACGGTTCACCTCCGCTCGCGCGGAGAGCAGAACGAGGGCTTCATCCGCACCTACACCATGGCCGGTCACCTTCGCTTGCGCGGAGAAGACACGGTGATTCACAGGGCGATCCACCAGGCGTCCGGGTCACCTCCGCTCGCGCGGAGGACCAGGTGTTTGCGTGTGCCGCCAGCAACTGCGACGGCGGGTCACCTCTGCCCGGCGGAGAGCAGGACGATGCGCCCGGACGTAGAGAGGACGGGCACGGCTCACCTCCGCTCGCGCGGAGAGCAATCGGTGGTTTCCGCGATGAGTTCGTATTGCGCCGGGTCACCTCCGCTCGCACGGAGAGCACCGCTCGTTCCTCATCATGGAGGAGCAGAACGACGGTTCACCTCCGCTCAGGCGGAGACCACATCGTCCACTCGAATCCCGCCACTTCGTCCTGCGGCTCACCTCCGTTCGCACAGAGAGTCACGAGTTCGTTGCCCACGCCGGGCCCCGTTGTGGGCGGTTCACCTCCGTTCGCACGGAGAGCACCGGATCTTGCTCTAAACGCCGAAGGTGTACCACGGCTCACCTCCGCCCGCGCGGAGAGCACAGCTTGGCTGAACTCGCGGTGATGCAGCAGCCCGGTTCACCTCCGCTCGCGCAGAGCACACTACGTCGGCCGCTGGCACTCGGACTGGGAGGGCAGTTCACTTCCGCTCGCGCGGAAAGCGCTTCGCCATCGATGCGGCCAAGCGCGTACGCGACGGTTCACCTCCACCCACGCGGAGAGCACCTGGCCGCCGCGCACTACCACCAGGGCGCCATCGGTTCACTTCCGCTCGCAGAGATGCACGCGTCCTGCACGATGGACGCCTGGTAGGCGTTTGGTTCACCTCCGCTCAAGCGGAGACCACATCGTCCACTCGAATCCCGCCGCTTCGGCCTGCGGCTCACCTCCGCGCGTGCGGAGAGTAGTGGTACGCAAGCAGAATGCAGCTCCCGGTGTACGGTTCACCCCCGCTCACGCGGAGAGCGCCTGCTGAAGCGTCCGGTGACTGTGCCGTGCTGCGGTTCACCTCCGCTCGCGGAGAGCAGATCCTGGGGATGAACGGCACTGTCTCCCAGATCGGATCACCCCCGCTCGCGCGGAAAGGAGGCAGCCGCGGCCAGGACCACGACCGTCTTGAACGGGTCACCTCCGCGCACGCGAAGAGAACGCCGAGGAGAAACTCGCGGTCTGGAACTGGTCTGGTTCACCTCCGCTCCCGCGGAGGCTACCTGCGGGCCCGCCAGGGCACGGAAACGCATAGCGGATCACCTCTGCTGCGGCGGAGAGCGCGACAAGACCGGCTGGTACAGGTTGTGCGACAACGGATCACCTCCGTTCGCGTGGTGAACAGTGAAAATCGCCCAACGAGGACCGCAGGGGCGCCGGTTCACCTCCACGCGCACGGAGAGCAGAGTAGGTACTCGACCTCCTCGTCCGCCACGGTCGGATCACTTCCACTCACGCAGAGAGCACGTCGCCGACCGCAGCACCGTGCCGGATCACCTCCGCTCGCACGGAGAGCAGAAGCTTGGCGTGGGAAAGAGCACCAGCGGGATCGACACACCTCCGCTCGCGCGGAGAGGACAGGGCAACGGTCAGGACCTTCTTGATGACCCACGGCTCACCTCCGCTCACGCAGAGAGCAGGTTCGACCGGCTCAGAATCGGGCGGATAGTCCCGGCTCACCTCCGCTCGCGCGGAGAGCACCCGTGCAACCGGTCGGTCATGCGCTTCTGTGCCGGATCACCTCCGCTCGCACGGAGAGCACGTCGGACCTGACGGGCGCCAGCTCGGGGTCGCTGGATCACCTCCGCTCGCGCAGAGAGCACTGGGACCGCCTCAACCCATCGAGCGCGACGGCGGTTCACCTCCGCTCACGCGGAGTGCAGTGCGGCGGTGACCCGACCCCGAAGGTGCACTTCGGTTCACCTCCGCTCGCGCGGAGAGCAGATCTTGTGCGTCCCCTCGAAAGGCACTGGCTGCGGTTCACCTCCGCTCGCGCGAAAAGCAGCCGCCCGCCCCACCCAAGAAGTCGAACTGGGACGGGTCACCTCCCCTTACCGGAGAGTGGTCCGTCGACCGCACGTTCTATTTGTCGACGAGAGTTCACTCCGCTCGCGCGCGGAGAGCTGAGTCGGGGCCGTGCGCTACGGTCGGGGCTCGACGGTTTACCTCTGCTTGCGCGGAGAGCAAGCCGCCTTGAGAAACGCGGCCACCACCTCGTGCGGTTCACCTCCGCTTGCGCGGAGAGCAGTCCATGTCGACCACGAGTACCCGCTTCCCCGCCGGGTCACCTCCGCTCGCGCGGATGTCAACGGCCCAACCGGAGATCTCAAAGACCGTTGACAGGCCTCTTGTCCTCCCCGTAGGCGGCCAGGAGTTCGGCCTACTGGCGGCCACCGAGACCTCCCCGGCGCCACGCGGAGATCAGGCTAAGAGAGGCCTTCGTCAATCGCGACGCTGACGGGTCCACCTCCGCTCGCGCGGAGAGCACGAGAAGGACCACGGCGACCCCGGCTCCATGAACGGATCACCTCCGCTCGCGGAGAGCAATGCGCCTGCCGGAACTGGATCTCGGCGGCGTCCGGGTCACCTCCGCTCGCGCGGCCAGGCACCAAACCATACTCGCGGCCCATTCGTTGGGGTCACCTCCGCTGGCGCGGAGAGCAGATGAATGAGGACGGCACCGCCGGAGCCAAGCACGGTTCCCATCTGCTCGCGCGGAGGGGACCTGCGGGCCGTAAGGCACGCAAACGCACAGCGGATCACCTCCGCTCACACAGAGAGCACACTCCGTCCTACCAAATGGCGAGACCTCCACCCGGATCGTTCTGTTCACACGGACGGAGCCAGGTGTCGCAACGGTCCATCAGGCCGTGTGCCGGGTCACTTCCGCTGGCTCGGAGAGTAGTGGCCGGCCTACGGCGTTGGGCTGCGCCGGGTCGGTTCACCTCCGCTCGCGCGGAGAGCACAGTTCGGCGGCCTGTAGGTCACGCTCACATCCCGGATCACCTCCGCTTACACAGCGAGCACAGGAGGTCACCGGCCGCCAGGTCCATGCGGCGCGGATTACCTCCCCTCGCGCGGAGCCCACAGCGTCGGCAGCGGGACGGAGGGGGGCCGCCAGGGGTCACCTGGCGCTCGCGCGGAGCCCACGAGCGGGTCCTCCGTCTGTCGTGGGTGATCGCCGGTTCACCTCCGCTCGCGCAGAGGGCACGGCCAGACCGGCAACGTCTTCGACACCGTCCACGGATCACCTCCGCTCGCGCGGAGAGCAGTGTCTCCCCCGAGTGTCCCGGATGCGCGCGTCCGGCTCACCTCCGCTCAGGCGGAGTGCGGGATGAGGGCGCCGATCTAGGCGCGGATGGGTGGGGCACCTCCGCCCGCGCGGAGAGCAGAGCACGGCGGTCAATCGCCGTGCCGATGGGGACCGGTTCACCTCCGCTAGCGCAGAGAGCGGATCGGCTATGTGAATTCGCCCAGTGGGAATGCCGGAACACCTCCGATCGCGCGGAGAATAGAACGTCACCTCAGTTTCGGCATGGGCAGCTGCGGATCACCTCCGCTCGCGAGGAGAGCTCCCAGCGAAGAACATTCTGGTGGACGGCTGCTACGGTTCGCCTCCGCTGGCGCGGAGAGCAGGGCGGTGACCTGGTCGACGGCTGGCTGCGCAGCGGTTCACCTTCTCACGTGCAGAGAGCGATAGTCGGCAGCGAACACAGCCTGCACGAACTGGGGTTCACCTCCACCAGCGCGGAGAGGGCTCGCGTATGGCGTCCTCGTACGGATCGCCTCCGCTCGCGCGGGGAGGACTCAGCCGGAGCCCACGGGGGTATGCACGGCAATGGGGCACCTCCACTCGCGCGGAGAGTAGGGGGCGCCAGGCCGGGCAAGTCGGACGGCCCGGTTCCCCTCTGCTCGCGCGGCGGGAAGCGAGCGAGATAGTGACTCTGCCCGAGTCCGGATCACCTCCGCATGCACGGAGACCAGGCCATTCCGACACCCGTGATCCCCACGGCGATCGAAGCACCTCTGCTCGCGCAAGCCGCAGCCCGCGTCTGCGTCTCGTCGCAGTCCGGGTCACCTCTGCTCACGCGGAGAGCAGGCCGCCGACGTCAGCGGCTCGAGGGTGACCTGCGGTTCACCTCCGCTCGCGAGGAGAGCATCTCCGTGTCCGCTATGAACTGCGGGCCAGCGCCGGATCACCGCCGCTCGCAGGACAGCACGCGGCCCTGATGCGCAGCACCGAGGGCGTCGCCGGATCACCGCCGCTCGCGCGAAGAGAAGTCCGGCATCGAGCCCGGCGCGATGTTGTCGATCGGGTCACCTCCGCCCGTACGGAGGGCACGATCAGGGCGAGCCGCGCGGGAGTACCCCAACAGATCACCTCCGCTCGCACGGAGTGCACATCAGGGCGAGCGAATCGGCGGGGCTGAGCGCCGGATCACCTCCGCTCACGCGGAGAGCACAGAGCCTGCTGCACCCCCGGCAGGGCGGTGATCGGCCCGCCTCCGCTCAGGCGAAGAGCACTCCACCCCGGTTGTGTCGTTGCCCCACCATTGCGGTCCACCTCCGCTCGCGCGGAGAGCAGAGGACCACGGTCAGGACCTATTGCTGACGATCAGCGGCCACGCGGAGAACATGGCTGGACCTTGACGAGGGGGGACCTTGACGCCTGGTCTACTTCCGCTCGTGCCGAGGACGTACGAGCAGTTCACGCAGTACGCGAAGAACGGATCACCTCCGCCCGCGCAGTGAGCCGGCGTCAACGTCGCCGACCTCGAAGGCGAAGTGGGGGGCGCGCGCCTCCGCTTGCACGGAGAAGAGGTGATGGGTGCGAAGTCGCTTTGGCCGGGCATCGGTTCACCTCCGTTCGCGCGGAGATCAGGGGGTCGCTCAGACCGGCAAGTCGGAGCGGCCCGGTTCACCTCCGCTCGTACGGAGAGCCCCTGCCGTCGAAGTAGCCGTCGTCGTGCTTGTCCGCTTTACCTCCGCTCACGCGGGTGGGGCATGGCGGCGGCGCGGGTCATGCCGTGTTCTTAGCTGGGGCGATGCTGAGGAGGCCGCAGCCGTATGCCTTGCCGCGGCCGATGCCTTCGGTGATTTTCTGGCGGAGGAGGTCGGGGTCGGTGATGTTGGCGGAGCCGTCGAAGCGGGTGCGGGCGTGGCGAATGCGCTGTGGGTTTTTGGTTTGGGCTGGTGTGCGGGTGGCTTGGGCGGCGTCGAGGGGGTGGGAGTGGAGGGTGAGGGGTTGGAGGCCGGCGGTGTGGGCTTGGCGGGTCCACCATTCGTCGGCGTGGGTGCCGGTGAGGGGGACGACGGCGGGGAGGTTGTATAGGGCGCGGGTGGTGGCGCCGGGTTTGCGGACGGGGCTGGCAGCGCAGCGGTAGCGGATGGTCAGGCCGGGTTTGAGGGCGTCGAGGAGGGGGTCGAGGGGGCGGCTGTGGGAGGTTCCGTAGTCGTCGGGGAGCTGGGTGAGGTCGGGTTGGTGGGTGCTTTGCAGCAGGAGGTGTGGTCCGTTGGGCGTGTCGTCGATGCGGAAGAGGACACCGAAGCGGGCGCGGGGGTCGGGGCCGGCGTCGTCGGGATACAGGGACATGAGCCTGCGGTGCAGGTTCATGGCGGTGTGGCGCCCGGTGAGATCGCGGCGGGCCTCGTCGGAGCGGGGGTTGGGGATGATGCGGGTCAGCCAGATGCTCAACGGGGGCTCCCTTCGGGCTGGTTGAGATGCTCGGTCAGGTAGGCGGTGAGGCTGGTGAGGTGGTCGATGCCCAGGCCGGTGTGCTGGTCGGCGGGCAGGTGCAGAGTGCGCCGGTAGAGGGGGCGGGTGTGGTAGCCGCGGTGGCGTGGGTGGTAGCTGAGCGGCTGGTCGTTGACCTGTCCGACCGGGTGGACGCCGGTTTCCGTACCGGCTGGGGCACTGCCAGCGGGCGCGGGAAGGTGGTCGAGGGGGCGGTCGGAGAGGAAATCGATGCCGTACGTGGCGCTCTTGGGGCGCGGGGCGGCGACGGGCAGGTGCACGAGGTGGTGCAGGACGTCGTCGCAGCGGCCGAGGAGGACGGGGCCTTCGGGCGGGCAGGAGCGCCGGCCCAGGTAGGGCGGCCAGTGCGGGTTGGTCAGACCGGCAGCCACCTGGTCGAGGATCTCGGCGTCGCCGTCTGGGGCCGTGAGGGCGAGGGTGAAGGCGGCGTCGGCGAGGTAGGTGCGGTGGGTGAGGAGGGTGGTGGTGTCGCCGCTGCGTTTCTTGCCTTCGGCGGTCGTGACGGTTGCCTTGGGTGGCAGGCCCCCGCCGACGGTGTGCAGGTCGCGTAAGAGCACGCCGGGCCGGTCGGCCCGGATCGTGATCGACAGCTGGGCGAGGTCCTCGATGGAGTCGTCGCGGTGGCGGCCCAGGGCGGCGGCGTGCAGGCCGATGACCCCGGAGCGGGTGGGGAAGCCGGAGGTGTCGCGTTCGTTGAAGTGGCTGCGCTCGCCCCAGGACTGCAAGGGCCCGCTCAGGCGCAGCAGCAGCCCGGGCTGTTCGGGGGTGGTCACGCGGCGGCCCCGGCGGGGGCGAGGGCGGCGTCCAGGGCGGTGGTGATGAGGCTGTTGAAGGAGTCGTGGCGCTCGCCGAGCCCGGTGAGGTCCTGGGTGTCCAGGCTGGCCCAGCTGGCGGTGAGGCGGTTGTCGGTGCCGAGGAGGGCGTTGGCGGCTGCGGCGTAGGCGGCGAGCTGGGTGCGGGAGGGGGCTGCGAAGCCGCCCTGGGCTGCGGCCTGGACGGGCTTTTCGAAGGCGGCCGCATACGACAGGGGCCGGTCGCTGCGGACGCAGATGTGGACGAGGTCGGGGATGGTGTGCGGGGCGGTGGAGTTCTTCTTGGCCTGGGGCAGGGAGGTGATGAAGGAGGTCAGGAAGGCGTTGGCCAGGTCGCGGGCGGCGGCGGGGTCGTCGCCGATGTTGGCGGCCAGGTCGCGCAGGTCGAGAGTGGCGTAGCGGTAGAGGGTGCCGGCGCTGAATTCGGCGTGGCCCATGTGGCCGCTGCCGCTTGCGTCGTCCCACAGGGCGGTGACGTCGTCGACGGCGGAGAAGTAGTCGAGTTCGACGTCGGTTTCGTGGGTGGTCAGGGCGTGGGCGATCTGGACGGCGCCGTCCACGCCCGCGTCGTCGATCTCGGCGAGCATGCGGCCGAAGAGGTTGATGACGCCGTTGCGGGAGCGCAGCACGGCCGCCACGTCGGCAGTGGGGAGGATGCTCTTGTCGGCGGGCTTTTTGATGTCCTTGGCCTGCTCCAACTCGCTGCGATGCTGCTCGGCGAAGTCGGCCAGCTCGCTGACGGCCGCTTCGGGTACGTAGACCAGGGCGTTGGTGAGGACCTTGTTGGCCACACTCTGCTTGGCGTCGCCAGGAGTCTTGGCGAGTTCGAACTTGATGCCGCTGGCCGCCGCGGCGTGGCCGCCGGCGCGCTGGGCCAGGTCGGTGGGCCAGCCGCGGAGTTCGAGTTCGCGGGTGACGCGTTCGCCGATGCGGCGGGTGCGCAGCGCGGAGTCGCCGATGTGGTCTTCGAACACGGTGCGGATGGCGCGCTTCCAGCACTGGCTGCTGACGCGGGTGCGCAGGGTGTTGCCGTACTGGACGGTCTTGACGGAGTTGGTGTCGTCCCGGTTCAGGTTGGCGAAGGGGACGGACTGCAGGACGTGGATGTCGATGAAACGGGCCGGCGTGTGCATAAGGAGTTCCTCTTTCCTTCGGTGTGTGGGGACGTGCGGATGTGCGGTGGCGCGACGGGTTGTTGGCGGATTACGTGCTGGGGCGGGGGCTTTCGGCTTCGTCCTGGTCGGCGTGGTTGGCCTTCTCGCGCAGGGTCTGGGTGCGCTGGCGGTAGTAGTCCTGCAGCCAGCGGCGGGAGATCCGGCCGTGGTGGGCGGGCCAGGCGATCAGGTCGGCCAGTAGTTGGGCCCAGTCGACGGGCACGCCCAGTTCGCGCAGGTAGCCGACGGCGGCGGGCAGGTGCCGGTGCAAGCCGTTGGTGCTCTGCCGGGTGAGCAGGTTCAGCCGGGACTCGGCGGTGGATTCCCGCATCTCCCGCTCGCGTCCGGGGCTTTCGGTCACGGCGAGCGCGAAGGCCAGGCCCAGGCTCGTGCCATAGCGCCCGGCCTGTGGCTTTTCGGAGTTCGACACGGTGTCGTCCGGCGCGGTCTCGGGTGCCTGCTCGGCGCCGGAGTCGGGGGTGGTGTAGGTGCTGCGGGGCTGGGAGGCGATCATCGCGGCCACCGCGTAGTACCCGCGCTGCTCCGTCTCGGGCGCCCTTCGGTCCTGGGGCAGCCAGGGGGCGACGAAGCGGTGCATGCGGGGGACATCGTCCAGGCCGCGGCGCAGTCCGCTGCGCAGCGCGGTGCGCGCGCCGGGGTCGTCCCGGCAGAGTTCCTCGATCCAGCGGGTGTAGGCGACCAGGCGGCGCCGCCGCGCGGTCGTTGGATCAGCGGTGACGGTCGGTGCGGTCATCGGTGGCCTTCCTCAGGCAGGGGATGGGGTTGCTGTCAGGCGGCCTGCGCAGGCGCGGGTTTCTTGGGCGGGCCGCCGTAGAGTTCGATCCGGGCACTGGCCACGGCTTTCGCGCCGCGCTGGGTGCGGGTGATGGAGGCGGTCACCGTCTCGTAGGCGTCGGTGGCCAGGCGCAGGAAAGCACTCCGGACGGCGGCCACATCGAGACCGGCGTGCGGCTGGTGGCCGGTAGCATCGAGGCGGCGGAAGCAGTCCCAGAACTCGGCCTCGGCGGTCGGCCAGTAGCGGGCGGCGGCCTCGGCCGCCCAGGTGCCGGCATCGGCCCTAGGATCGTTCATGTACTCGGCCCAGGCGCGCCTGACCGCCCGCTCCAGGCGGCGCCCATACAGCTCGCCGAGCCGGCGCAGCCGGCCTACGGCCGGTGCGGTCGCGGGCGCCTTCTGCTCGGCGAAGCCGAGAACGGCCGGGGTGTGGGCGTCGACGAACTGAATGTCCTTGGCGCCCTTACTCTCCTGCTCGAAGCCAAGTGCCCGTACCCGCAGGTCTTCGGAGACTTCGCTGGCGTACTCGAAGACCTTGGGGCGCTGGGGCTGGGAGGTGCCGGGCGGTTCTTTCAGCAGCAGGGCGTCCAGATCCCGCCACAGGGCTCGTCCTGATTTGGCCGGGCGCGGGTAGCGGTTGTTCTGCTGACTGATCTGCCAGATCAGGTAGTCGTCGTCGCGGGGGATGCGGCCCGTGCGGTAGGCCCAGGTGATGTACGCGTCCCGCACCAGCTGTGGATCGTTGTCGTCGGGGACGAGCAGCAAGGCGTGCTGGGAGCAGGCGGTCAGCCGCGCACATGGTCCGGAAGGCAGGGGCGGGGCGGCATCCGGGTCGGGCAGTTCCTCCCACTCCCACGGGCACTGGTCCTCTTCCCGCTTCACGGTCTGCTCGGGCGGGACCAGGCCCGCCAGCAGCGTCTCAAACAGGCTGGTGCCCTCGGGGTGGTAGGACAGGGCCGTGCGCAGCGGGCCGGCCGTGGCGCTGGCGGTCTTGACTCCGTTCACCTCACGGGCCGAGCAGCGGCCGGAGGGCCCGTAGTAGTGCCACACCAGCAGGTTCAGCACCGCTTCGGCCGCGGTGGGCAGGTCGGGGCGGCCATCGCTGCCGTGCCGGAACCAGGCGTGGGCATTGCCCGCCGGGCGCGTCACGATCAGCTTGTTCACCCCGGCGGTCTTGTCCGCGTCGCACTGCTCGGCCAGCCGGGCATCCTGCATCCACGGCCGTCGCCCGTCGGGGTCGTAGAGGAAGAACCGGTGCCGGTAACGGCCGACGTAGGCGTCGATCCCCTCCACGGGGAGCCGGCCGGCATCCAGGATGTCCAGACGCCGTTCCCCCCAGTCGCCGGGTGCGGCCTCGTCCAGTCCGGTCACGCGGGCGGTGAGCGCGTACAGGGTGCGCAGCAGCGCGGAGTGTGCAGGTGGGTCGGTGATTGTGAGGGTGGCGATGTCGTCGCTGCGCAGCAGCAGCTCCCGCAGCCCCACCCACTCGGGATGGGGAGGCGGCGCGGCCTCGGTCCAGCGGACCGGGATCCATGGTTCGTCGAACAAGTTGTGTGTGCTGGTCGGCATCGGGCTCCCTTTCGCCGGGGTGCCGGTCACAATGAGGTCGGGGTCTCCGCAGGCGCGGAGGTGAGCCGTGTGTTGCTCGCAGAGCGACGTGGGACTCTCCCCCCTTTGCCCGCGCAAGCGGGCTGACGTTTGGTCCTCACCAGCACCTTGTCGCCCAAGTTCCGCTGGATGACGGCTGGTTGAGGACGATAGCCAAGTGTGTTGCTCGAAGAACTGAGTTCTTCGGGAAGTGGCTGGGAATGATCAGCCGGTTTCGAGTCCGACGGGAGAGGTCCGGATCGTCCGGGTGCCGTGGCGGCCACTCCACACCGCGCCGGTGTCCTCGCGGCCGGCGGGCTGTACCCGGAGCAGGACCGCCTCGCGCAGCACCGGGTGCTTGTCCCAGCCCGGCGGTGCCGTGTGGCCCTCGGCGCCGCGCAGCCATCTGCCGGGCACCGGCGCCACGTGCGCCATCACCTGCGTCAACTGCGTATGCGTGAGCCCGTTTCCACCACCGGTGGGCAGGGGGAGCCTGCCAGCCTCATCGAGCGTGAGGGCGCCGCCGGGCTGTTCGTACAGGCACAGCACGCGCCCGCTGTCCGCCCCCAGCCGGGTGGTCAGCAGCTCCTCGCTCACCCCCGCCTCCCGGCGGCTGAGCCGGTGCAGGTCACCGGCCACATCGGCGGGCGCGCAGATGGCGACCATGTCGGCCAGATGGGCCTCGGCTGCCTCATCGGCCTGCCGGGCGGCGTCCATCCGCCGCAGCTCCCGCTGCGCGGACCCCTCCAACTGATCGACAAAGTCCTCCGCGTACACGGCGTCGACCAGCTCCTGCACCGCCTCGGGCACCGCGACACCGCCAGCCCCCCTTTCCCGCAGCAGATGGGCGGTGCGCTGCAGCAGCCCGGCGTCGTACACGCTGCCCCAGGTCCTCGGCACAAGCATGGTGCCGTCGTCGCCGACCGGCTCCAGGACGACCAGGCGCGGCTCCTCCTCCGGCAGCGCCCAAGCCGGCCGCCCTGTGGCGCCGCGGGTGTGGCGTCGTCCGCGGCCGGCGCGCTGCAGCAGCTGAGCCAGCGGGGCAAGATCGGTGACGACCAGGTCGAAGTCCAGGTCCAGGGACTGCTCCACCACCTGGGTGGCCACCAGGATCGACCCTGGGCGCGGCCAGGCCACCTGCTCCGGCGAACGCGGCTTGCCATACGCCGCTTCGCACTCTGCGGTGATGCGCTGCCGGACGTGAGCCGGGTAGCGCGAGTGCAGCAGCCGCACCCCGCCCGTCCGCGCGGCGAGGTCGGGAAAAGCAGCGCGCAGGTCACGGAAGGTCTGCTGGGCCTCGGCCACCGTGGTGCAGCACACCAACGCGGTCCCGCCCTGCGCGGCGACCGGCTCCAGTGCCTCCCGCAAGGCCGCACGCCGACCCTTTGCGCTCACCGGGCTGCCAGCCGCCGCAGTGGTGTCCCACGTGACCGGCCGCACTCGCACGTCGAGCCTGCGGGCCCGCCCGCTGCCGACCTCCCGGGGCTCCGAGACCTCGCCGGTGGCGGCATCGGCGAACAGCCAGCCCGGATAGCACGGCGTCACCTCCGACGGCTCCAAGAACCCCGCCCCGCGCCGATAGGCATCCACCAGCGACGAGGCCGTCCGCCCGGACAACGTCGCCGACAACAACACCACCGGGGCACGAAACGCCCCCAGCCACTCCAGAAGCCGGATCAACAGCTGATGCATCCACGGCCCGTACGCGTGCGCCTCATCGACCACGAACACTTTGTCCGACAGCCCGAACAACCGCAGCGCGTTGTAGGTCAGCGGCAGCACCGCGCTCAGCGCCTGGTCGATCGTGCCCGCCCCCAACGGGGCCAACAGGCCCCGCTTCGGCCCACGCAGCCAGGATCCGGCCTCCGTCACGGTGGCCTCCTCCGCGCTCACCGCCCCCGACGCCCCCGTGGCGGAGGATGCGGCGGCGTAGGCGGGGCTGAGCCAAGCCATGGAGTGCAGGAGCGTCGACGCCCGTTCCCCGCCCAGTGCCTGCCCGGCGAACTCACTCACCCGCGGATACATCGCATCAGCCGTTGCCATCGTCGGCAGAGCGAAGAACAACCCCCGCGCCCCGGCCGCACGCCCCAGCACCGACGCCGCGAACAACGCCGCCTCAGTCTTGCCATCCCCGGTCGGCGCCGTCACCAGCACCAGCCCCGACCCCTTCTCTCCGACCAGCCGTGGCAGACGTGCTACCAGGTCGCCCTGCAAGGCATTGGGCTCGAACGGGAACATCTCCTCGAACCGCGTGGCGGTGAACCGTGCTCGCCCCAGACGCGCCGTGGCTACCAGCCCTGGCGCCGCCTTCTGGGCACGCACCCAGTGGGCGTCGATCTCCTCCGGTGTGGCCCGCCAGCCGAGCGGAGGCAGCACAGGGAGGATCGCCTCCGTCTGACTGGCCAGCCAGTCCGCGACGACCACCAGTCCGGTGACAACCACCGCCAGTTCAGCCGACAGCCCGTGCCGTGGAACCGCCACGGCACCCGTGGCCCGCCGCAACTCCTCGAAATGCGCCCGCCGCTGGGTCGCCCACCCGTCCCCTCCGAGCCCGGGCTGATAGGCATCCGCGTGCGCCACCTCCTTGGCCTGCAGAGCGACTCCGAAACAGCCGTGGTGACCCCCAAGAAGCTGCGCGACCTGATGGCTCACCGCACGCCGCATCACCCGCCCCATCCCCGGATACCCGATCTCATCGAGCAGCAGCGTCAACGCCCAGTGCGTAGCCATCTCATGACGAAACGCCCGCTCCCGCTCCGCCCCCGCCACGAACGCAAAGGCCGGATCGCTCCGCACGGCGGCGAACGCCGTCGGCACCTGCGCCTGGAACGGCGGAGTGATCTTTCCCAGATCGTGCAGGCCAGCCCAGAACGACAGCACACCCCGCGCCTCGCCTAACGACAGCCCCAGCGCCCGCGCGATCCTCGCACGCAACTGATCGCTCAGCAGGACATCCCACAGGGCCCCGAACACCCCTGCGGTATCCAGCAGATGGCAGATCACCGGATAGGGGCGCGGCAGACCGTGCTCCTTCCCCCATAACCGGGCCTCGACCCGGGCGGGCTCCGAGGGGATGGACTCGTGCTTCATCATGAGGCCAATCCATAACAAGCCCCACTGACAATGCCTCCCCACCTGCACAAAGACAGAAGCGAGAACACGAGTCGGATCGTAGACTCCAGGCCGTGGAAGCCCGGCAGACACAACAGCTCACCGTGACGCGGCCAACTCGTTCACGTTCTGCAAAGGGATCGCAAAGCGACTGAAGAAGCCCAGGTCGGAAAGAGTGCTCTCCGCGCGAGCGGAGGTGAACCGCTGGAGGGCGTCAACAAGGCGCTCGAGGGGGCGTGCTCTCCGCGCGAGCGGAGGTGAACCGGAAGTCGCCGGCTCCACGACCACGTTGGGCGCGTGCTCTCCGCGCGAGCGGAGGTGAACCGGACACCGACCCCGATGCTCGTCGACACCAACCGTGCTCTCCGCGCGAGCGGAGGTGAACCGTGTTTGATGAAGGAGGCGTACATCTTCGGGCCGTGCTCTCCGCGCGAGCGGAGGTGAACCGAACTACGGGCATCCCGAAGACGCCCGGCTCATGTGCTCTCCGCGCGAGCGGAGGTGAACCGGCAGAGGTGCGGAGATTTCTCCCCCCTCCTTGGTGCTCTCCGCGCGAGCGGAGGTGAACCGAACTGCGAGACGAGAGAGGCGTTGCGGCCGAGGTGCTCTCCGCGCGAGCGGAGGTGAACCGTTTCTGATCACCACGTCCGTCACCCTGGACGCGTGCTCTCCGCGCGAGCGGAGGTGAACCGGACTCCCGGAGCAAGACCACGACGCTCGACAAGTGCTCTCCGCGCGAGCGGAGGTGAACCGGCACATGACTTGGGACGGGATCCCGTGGTTCGGTGCTCTCCGCTGTCGGTAACGGCTGAGCCGTTGCCGACACTCCGCGCGAGCGGAGGTGAACCGTTCAAGACCGAGAAGCGCACCCGCATGGTGCCGTGCTCTCCGCGAGCGGAGGTGAACCGTTGGTGACCGGTGCAGCCATGATGGTGTCTCCGTGCTCTCCGCGTGAGCGGAGGTGAACCATACGTCGAGGCCGCCGGGTGGATCACCCCGGCCGTGCTCTCCGCGCGAGCGGAGGTGAACCGGCGTGGATCGCGAGCAGGATGGATCCGCCGATGTGCTCTCCGCGCGAGCGGAGGTGAACCGGTGGACCAGGCCCTCCCTGGCGAGACCACGCAGTGCTCTCCGCGCGAGCGGAGGTGAACCGGGCATCGAGACACACACTCATCTGCGGGCCAGGTGCTCTCCGCGCGAGCGGAGGTGAACCGTACTGCGACGACCCGGACCACAGTGCCATGTCGTGCTCTCCGCACAGGCGGAGGTGAATCTAAGGACCTGTCCGAGCAGGCGGGGTGCGGCAGTGCCCTCTGCACGGGCAGAGGTGAGCCGTGGTACACGTTCGGCGTTCAGTGCAAGATCCGGTGAATGAGTTGTCGGCCTCTCCGCGCGAGCGGAGGTGAGCCGGTCGTCACGCCGCACCCCCGATTCGCAGCGAGGTGCTCTTTGCGCGAGCGGAGGTGAACCGCACTTCAAGTTTGCTCCCCCCCGGATCGGTGGGTGCTCTCCGTGCGAGCGGAGGTGAACCGGGCAAGCAGGCGGAGTTCGTGCGGGCCGCGACATGCTCTCCGCGAGCGGAGTGACATGCGCCCCCCAATGGACCGCAGTGCCAGGTGCTACACCAGCGGGCCAACGAGACAAGCCGCTACGGTGAACGGTGGTCAAGGAGTGACAAGTACCGCTTCAATGAGAGGTTTGCGCAAATCCCGCTGTGGTTCCAGTGTGAGACCGCTAGACAAAGGGGTGCCCCCTGTTGAAGATTGCAGGCGCAATCGCTCGCTGGTGTGTGCGCACACGTGCGCACCGGACCCGGACGGAGGCGGACCGAGCCGGATCGACGCGGATGGAAACGGGGGTGTTTGACCCAGTTTTCCGGCAAAACCCTAGGTGAGAAGCGTCTCAGTTTCGGGTTCGACTCTCCTAGGCTCCACTGAGACCGCCCGCTCCGAAGTGTGAAAACGTGGACGGCGGGGCCGGATGGAGGTCCCGCCGTCCACCTTTGGCGCAAGTCTGCATCGATGGGGGTGTGCCGAAAAGGGCCGACACGCAACATCAGCTCGCAACCGCCGGATTCCCCCGGCGTCCGCGCGGCAGTGCTGTGACCATTTCCCTGGCGGAAAACCCTCGGTCCCTCTGACAGACACGCATCGGCACAGAGGTCATGCGGCCATAGGGTTCATACTCCACTCGATGGCCTCAATGATCTCGTCGTCCAGCATCGCGAGGAGGTGGCCGTACCTGTCCACCGTCGTGGTGATGGACTCGTGACCGAGGCGAGCCTGGATTCCAGGTAGGGGAACCTTCTTGGCGATCAGCCAGGAGGCGTGAGTATGGCGAAGGTCGTGTATGCGCGGTCGCTTTGTGAGTCCGTCCTTGGAGGCGGCCATCAGCGCGGTCTTCCAACGTGCATGGTAGAACCCACCCGAGTCCCACGCACCGCCCTCCGGCGCCGTGAAGACGAAGTCATTCGGCTGTTTCCCAGCACAGTTGCGCTTGAACAATTGCACCAGATAGGGCGAGAGGACCAGCGTCCTCCGGCTCCGCTTCGTCTTGGGGGCACCGAGCGCCTTCCCGCCGTCGATCCGCTTCCACGCCCGCTGGACGCGCAACATCGGGCGGGAACCGTGAAGGGTCAGGTCGCGGGGCTGTAGAGCGGCCATCTCGCTCCAGCGCAGCCCTGTGGCGGCGAGAGCGTCCACCAGGTCCACAGAGTCGGAGTGGACATGGGAGCGAAGAATGGCGTACTCCTCACGCTCCAGGAACACCTGCTCGTCCGCCGTGTGGGCGTCCTCCGGCAGTCTGGTGTGCACGCAGGGGTTCGTGGACCGCAACGGCGGCTCCGCAATGACAGTGGCTTGCAGGACGCCGTACAGCAGGCCGTGCAGGTTCCTGATCGTCTTGGGCGCGAGCGCCCGTCGCTTGGCCTGCGGCGGATGATGAGGTCCGGGCCGGCCGCTCTGGAGGTCGTTGACCCAGGCGCTGATCTCATCTTGGCCAATGCCCCCGGGGCCCTGGCGTACCGAGAGGTCCCTGAACCAGGGAACCAGGTGAGTGGCCAGCATTTTGCGGTAGTTGGACCGCGTACCGTCCTGCACGCCGGTGAGTAGGTCGATGTACCGCTCGGCGTACACCGGAAAGAGTTCCTCCGGCGGGAGATCGGGGGTCTCCTCTTCCTCTTCTACTACGAACCCCTTGCCCTTCACCCACCCGGGCGGCCATTGCTGTCCGTGACCGTTCACCAGGTCGCGGAAACGTTTCGCCGATACCTCGTCATCGAAGTCTTCACCCTGCCAGGGGTCGGTTCGTGTGCCGCCTTCCCGCCAGACGACGCGGTAGACGTGTTCTCCGTTTGCCCGAGTTCGAGACTTGATAGCTGCCATGATCAAGGACCCTACGAGACCCTCGGTGAGGCAAAGCGTGAGGCACAAACAGGCGCAAAAAACCGCCCCCAACCTGTTTTCGCAGGTCGGGGGCGGTTTCTTGAAGCGGTAGCGGAGGGATTTGAACCCTCGGTGACTTGCGCCACACTCGCTTTCGAGGCGAGCTCCTTCGGCCGCTCGGACACGCTACCGGGAAAGACCTTACAGCACGGTGGGGCGTGGTTTGAAATCGGTATGCGCCGGTCCGGGCGGTGCGGCCGTGCTCGGTTCCGGCCTCAGCGGGCGCGGAAGAAGTCGGTGAGGATCCGGGCGCACTCCTCGGCGAGTACGCCCTCGATCACCTCGGGCCGGTGGTTGAGCCGTCGGTCGCGTATGACGTCCCAGAGGGAGCCGGCCGCGCCCGCCTTGTCGTCCCGGGCGCCGTAGACGACCCGGTCCACGCGGGACTGGACGATCGCGCCCGCGCACATCGTGCAGGGCTCGAGGGTCACGACGAGCGTGCAGCCCGCCAGGCGCCATTCTCCCGCCCGCCGCCCACCACCACCCTTGCCGGAGGCGCTTCGCGCCGCACCTCCCAATTTCGCCGCCGCCCGCCGGATGGCGAGCACCTCGGCGTGGGCCGTCGGGTCGCCGGTGGCCTCGCGTTCGTTGTGGCCGGTCGCGAGCACGGTCGTACCGTCCGGGGACAGCACCAGCGCGCCGACGGGGACGTCTCCGCCCCGGACCGCGTGCGCCGCCTCGTCCAGGGCGAGCCGCATCGCGGCCCGCCAGCGGTCGCGTACCGGGTCCGGCGGACCTGGGGCGGACTCCCCGGCCTGGCCGGTCAGCGGACAGCCTCCAGGATGTCCGAGGCGCCCAGCGCGTCGGCGATCTCGGTGAGCGCGTCGTCCGACAGGGTCAGCAACTCCTTCTCGCTGACGCCCAGGTCGTCGAGGACCCGTACGTCACCGACCGGGCCGTGCGGCACGGCCTCGGCGGAGGGGCTGTCGTCCTCGCCGTCGGCGTCGTCCTCGGACTCACCGTCCTCGGTGCCGTCGAGATCGAGGGAGTCCAGGTCGGCGACGTCGTCGTCACCCGGGTCCCGGCCGAGCAGTTCGTCGGTGAGCAGGATCTCGCCGTAGCTGCTGCGGGCAGCGGCGGCGGCGTCCGAGACGTAGATACGAGGGTCGTCCTCACCGTCGACGCGGACGACGCCGAACCAGGCGTCCTCCTGCTCGATCAGGATGAGCACCGTGTCGTCGTCGGTCGAGGACTCCCGGGCCAGGTCGGCGAGATCCGACAGGGTCTCCACATCGTCGAGCTCTGTGTCGCTCGCTTCCCACCCGTCTTCGGTGCGCGCGAGCAGTGCGGCGAAGTACACCGTGACTCTCCCACTGGTCGTAGGCGTGCCGGTTGGGGGTCCCCCCGGCGGAGGTTGGCGGGCGGGGAGTGCGGAACTCCGAGCCCCGCCCACTCGGAATCGTGGCAGAAACAAGGCGTTCAGGGGACGTCTTCGGCTCCCTGTGTCCGCACGTTTTGATCGTCCACGAGCGGGATCGTACGCGGCCATGGCATCGCATTCGTACGAGGGCGGCCACGAGGCGGGTCGCGCTACCAGCGGAAGGTGCGCATGCGCATCGCGTGCCGCAGGCGTGCCGTCTTGGCGCGGCGGGGCTGGACGCGGTCGCGCAGCTCGCGGGCCTCGGCGAGTTCGCGCAGGAAGACGGCCCGGCGCTGCCTGCGCTCGGCGTCGGTCTCCCGCGGCGACGGGTCCGTTCCGGACTCATGATCGGACATCGGCAACACCCCCGTACGTCCCTCCCACTTTCCCTCTGATGGGCGGTTTGATGCCAGCACAACGGTTACGGCGGCCCGGTTACTGTTAGGCCATGCGTCTCCACGTCGTCGACCACCCTCTGGTCGCCCACAAGCTCACCGCGCTGCGCGACCAACGCACCGACTCCGCGACCTTCCGGCGGCTCGCCGACGAACTGGTCACCCTGCTCGCCTACGAGGCCACGCGCGATGTGCGCACCGAGCAGGTCGACATCACCACGCCGGTCGCCTCGACCACCGGCGTCAAGCTGTCCCACCCCCGCCCGCTGGTGGTGCCGATCCTGCGGGCCGGTCTCGGCATGCTGGACGGCATGGTCCGGCTGCTGCCGACCGCCGAGGTGGGCTTCATGGGCATGGTGCGTGACGAAGAGACGCTCCAGGCGTCGACGTACGCCACCCGAATGCCGGAGGACCTCTCCGGGCGCCAGGTGTACGTCCTCGACCCGATGCTGGCCACCGGCGGCACCCTGGTCGCGGCGATCCAGGAGCTGATCAAGCGCGGCGCCGACGATGTGACCGCCGTGGTGCTGCTCGCCGCGCCGGAAGGCGTCGAGCTCATGGAGCGCGAGCTGGCCGGTACGCCGGTGACGGTCGTGACGGCGTCGGTCGACGAGCGCCTCAACGAGCACGGCTACATCGTCCCGGGCCTAGGGGACGCGGGGGACCGGATGTACGGGGCCGCCGAGTAGTACGCCTGTATCAGCAGGTCTAGTACGCCTGTATCAGCAGGTCTTCTTCAGCAGCTCTGCTTCGACGAAGAGGGCGTCGGCTGAGGCCCGGTCAGTGCGGCCAGTGCCTTGTCGGCGTCCTTCTTCGTGGTCAGCGCCTTGAAGCCGTTGCCGAGGATCAGATCGACGGCCGTGCCCTTGCGGGCGGCGTCCGTGCGGCGCTCGGCGGTGCTGAGCTGGGTGGCGAGCACCGGCAGTGAGGTGTTCAGGGCGGAGGCGGGGCCGAGCAGCAGCCCGGTGCCCTTGACCTTCTTGTCGAACTCCGCGGTCGCGTTGCCCACGTCGCCGATCCGGAAGCCACGTTTCTTCAGCTCGTCCGCCGTCTGCTTGGCGAGCCCGCTACGGGTGGTGGCGTTGAGCACGTTGACGGTGATCTTGCCGGGCGCGGGAACGGCGGCGGTGGCGCTCGGTGAGGGGCTCGCCTTGGACGAGCAGTCCGACTTGGTGCCGGCCGCCGAGGCGGAGTCGCCGCCGCCCGAGAAGAGGTCGATGAGCTGCAGCGTGCCCCAGCCGACCAACCCGAGGGCGGCGACCGAGGCGACGACCCCGGCCACGAGCCTGCCGCGCCGCCGGGGCCGGCGCATCCGGGGGTATTTGTCACCCTTGATCCGGTACTGGCCGCCCATGCCGGGGGGAGTCAGCATGCTCATGTGCGCAGCGTAGTGCGAGCGGGCGACGATTCCTACTAGATGATCATTGCCAGCGCGCAGTTCAACCCGTTAGGGGAACCAGTTCGCCGTTAGTCCAGTTCGAGGACGCGCGCGTGCAGCACTTGGCGCTGCTGGAGGGCCGCCCGGACCGCTCGGTGCAGACCGTCCTCGAGGTAGAGGTCGCCCTGCCACTTGACGACGTGTGCGAACAGATCGCCGTAGAAGGTCGAGTCCTCGGCCAGGAGTGTCTCCAGGTCGAGTTGGCCCTTCGTCGTCACGAGCTGATCGAGGCGGACCGGGCGCGGCGCGACGTCCGCCCACTGCCGGGTGCTTTCCCGGCCGTGGTCGGGGTACGGCCGGCCGTTTCCGATGCGCTTGAAGATCACACGGAAAGCCTACCGGTCAAGACCTTCCGGGCGCAGCCATGGAAGGGGAGTGCGACGCTGCAAAAGACGTCGTAAACCTGGGCGAAACGGAAGCATCGGCCTGACTATGCCGGAAGCAAGGGGCCAGAAATGGAAGCAGGGGCCTGATATGAGCGACAGCGAGACCGTGCCCGCGGCCACCACACCCGAGACGCCGGGAAGCGCTCCCGCACTCCCCCGGCAGGCCCTGGAGATCGCTTCCGGGTACGCCTTCACCGGTCCGGCGCTCGATCTGGGCGCCCTGATGTGGGACGGAGCCTGTCTGGCCGACGCCCAGATCCGCATCCCCCTCCCGATGCTCAACCGGCACGGCCTGGTCGCGGGCGCCACCGGCACCGGGAAGACGAAGACCCTCCAGCTGATCGCCGAGCAGCTCAGCGCGCAGGGCGTGCCGGTGTTTCTCGCCGACATCAAGGGCGATGTGTCCGGGATCTCGGCGCCGGGGCAGGACAGCGAGCGGGTCCGGGCGCGGGCCGGCGAGGTGCACCAGCAGTGGACGGCGACCGGTTTCCCCGCCGAGTTCTACGCGCTCGGCGGCATCGGGCACGGCATCCCGGTCAGGGCGACGGTCACCAGCTTCGGCCCGGTGCTGCTGTCCAAGGTGCTCCAGCTCAACCAGACCCAGGAGCAGTCCCTCGGCCTGATCTTCCACTACGCCGACCAGAAGGGCCTGGAGCTGATCGACCTGAAGGACCTCCGGGCGGTGGTCGCCTTTCTGACCTCCGACGAGGGCAAGGCCGAGCTCAAGGGCATCGGCGGGCTGTCGTCGGCGACCGCGGGCGTGATCCTGCGGTCCCTCACCGCCTTCGAGGCGCAGGGCATGGGGGACTTCTTCGGGGAGCCGGAGTTCGACACGGCGGAGTTCCTGCGGACGGCTGAGGACGGGCGCGGCATGGTGTCGGTCCTCGAACTGCCCGCCGTACAGGACAAGCCGCAGCTCTTCTCGACGTTCCTGATGTGGCTGCTCGCCGATCTCTTCCATGATCTGCCGGAGGTCGGTGACGCCGACAAGCCGAAGCTCGTCTTCTTCTTCGACGAGGCGCATCTGCTCTTCAACGGCGCGTCCAAGGCGTTCCTGGACTCCATCACCCAGACCGTGCGGCTCATTCGCTCGAAAGGGGTCGGGGTGTTCTTCGTGACGCAGACCCCGAAGGACGTACCGGCCGACGTTCTCGCTCAGCTCGGGAACCGTGTCCAGCATGCGGTGCGGGCGTTCACGCCGGATGACCAGAAGGCGTTGAGGGCCACGGTGAAGACGTTCCCCAACAGCGCATACGACATGGAGGAGTTGCTCACCGGGCTCGGTACCGGGGAGGCGGTCGTCACCGTGCTGAGTGAGAAGGGGGCGCCGACGCCCGTTGCCGCGACTCGGTTGCGGGCGCCGGAGTCGTTGATGGGGCCGGTGGAGGGGGCGGTGCTTGAGCGGGCGGTCAGGGGATCGGTGTTGCACGGGCGTTATGCACAGGCTGTGGATCGGGAGTCGGCGTACGAGAGGTTGCAGGGGGCTCGGGGGGCGAAGGGGCCTGATGAGGTGCGGGGGCGTGGTCGTGGTCGGGAAGAGGAGCGGTCTGTTGTCGAACAGGTCGTGGGGAGTGGGATGTTCAAGTCGTTGGCGCGGTCTGTCGGTACGCAGATCGGGCGGGAGATCACGCGGTCGGTTTTTGGGACGGCGCGGCGGCGCTCCGCTCGGTAGGTGGGTTTTTGTCTGCGGGCCGGTGGGGGCTTGTCGCGCAGTTCCCCGCGCCCCTGAAGGGGCGCTTGCGCACCCGCCCCTCACCGGTTCCGCTGACTAGCCGCGTTCCGGCTTCTTCGGCGGCTGTTGTTGCTGCTGCGGCTTGGGCTTGGGGGCGTTGCGGATGGCTTCCGCGCGGAGGAGGGCGCGTAGGACTGCGTACGGGTCGTTGGGCATGGCTGTGTCGTCCTTGCGTTGGCTGATGGGTTGGGGGGTGGGGCAGGGCCCCTGTCAGCAGCGCAGGATCACCGTGCGGAGGGTGTGGAGGACGGGCTCGGGGTGGGGTGGTGCCGGGAGTGGTGGGGCGGCCGGGGGCGGGGCGGGCCGGGGGTGCGGGCGGGGTGCGGGGCGCAGGGGTGCGGTGGGACGGTTGCCGGCGCGGGCTGTGGAGCGTAGGACGGTGTCGTCGTACTCGGCGACCGCGGCGGGGGTCTCGGCCGTGACCGCCGCCGCGTGTGCCGTGTGCTCGCCCGGCACGAGGAGGGCGAGGAGCAGGACGAGGACCCGCGACCAGACGCGCACGGCGTTCACAGCTCGCGTGGCACCCGACTCGCGCGGCCGCGGATCCGCAGCGCCGTGATGATCTCGACGACGCCGACCGCGACCAGCCACCAACCGCCGACCAGGGTGAGCACGGCGACCGACTCGAAGGGGGAGTCGATCAGCACGATGCCGGCGATGAAGGTGAGGACGCCGAGGAAGATCTGCCAGCCGCGCGCGGGCATCGACGGGTCGTGGGCGGCGGCCAGCGTCTGGGTGATGCCGCGGATCAGCCAGCCGATGCCGATCCACAGGGCCAGCAGCAGGATCGACTGCATGGCGCCGCGGAAGCAGAACAGGCCGAGCAGGATCGACAGGGCGCCGCTGATGAAGGCCAGGACGCGCAGTGAGGTCGTCCTGTGAGTGCCGAAGGCGGCGGCGAGCTGGAGTACGCCGCTGACCAGGAGGTAGAGGCCGAACAGGACGCCGGCCGCCCACAGGGACGCGCCCGGCCAGACCAGGACCAGGATGCCGAGGACCAGGGAGGCGATGCCGGTGAGGAGGACGGCCTGCCAGGCGGTGCGGGAGAGGACGTGCAGGGGGCCTTCGAGCGGCGGTTCGGCGCCACCCGGGCGGGGCTCGCGCACGGCGGCATGCACCCGGCGGTCGTCGTAGTCCGGGCCCCAGGGGGGACCGCTCGGTGCCTCGGTCATGCTTCATGCTTTGACCGGATTGGACCCGATTGCCACCTGATAGGGGCCAATCGGCTTAATTTCCGGAGGACTTCCCCGCGGTCTTCGCCGCCTTCGCCGCCGCCTTCATCTCCTGCTTGTGGGCGCGGACCTTGGCCAGTGACTCCGGGCCGGTGATGTCGGCCACGGAGCGGAAGGACTTCGCCTCGCCGTAGGCTCCGGCGGCCTCGCGCCATCCCTTCGGCTGTACGCCGAGCTGCTTGCCCAGCAGGGCGAGGAAGATCTGGGCCTTCTGTTTGCCGAACCCGGGCAGGTCCTGGAGCCGCTTGAGTAGTTCGGTGCCGCTGTCGACGCCCTTCCAGAGGGCCTCGGCGTCACCGTCGTAGTGCTCGACGAGGTACCGGCACAGCTGCTGGATGCGCCCCGCCATCGACCCCGGGTAGCGGTGCACCGCCGGCTTCTCGGAGAGCAGCGCGGCGAAGGCCTCGGGGTCGCGGGTGGCGATGTCGTGGGCGTCGAGGTCGTCGGCGCCCATGCGCTGGGCGATCGTCGCCGGGCCCTTGAACGCCCACTCCATCGGGATCTGCTGGTCCAGCAGCATCCCGGTGAGTGCGGCGAGCGGACTGCGCCCGAGGAGTGCGTCGGCCTCGGGGTCCTGGGCGAGATGCAGGGTGACGTCCATGGGTCGATGATGCCGCCTGCGGGCTCAGGACGCGCGCCAGTACCCCAGTGCGTGCATCCGGTCCTTGGGGACGCCGAGTTCCTTGCGGACGTATGCGCTCAGCCTGCGCGTCGTCGCCGTGTCGCAGGCGATCCAGACATACGGGTCCGCAGTGCCCTTGAGCAGGTCCGGCAGGTCCGCTTTCACCCGCTCGACGAGATGCGTGCCGGAGTCGAGCCGCAGCACCTGGCGCAGCTCGTGGCGGGACGGGTCGGTGCGGCAGGGCAGGCCGTCGGCGCCGCCCTCGAACCAGATGGTGGCCGGGGCGGAACCCAGCGCGCCGAGCAGGGAGTTGAGGGCGGGCAGCGAGGCCGGGTCGCCAATCGCGAAGACGTGGGTCGGGGTGGGGCTCGGCTCCTCGAACCCGGTGCCGTGGACGGTCGCCTCGATGGTGTCGCCGGGTTGCGCCGACCGGGCCCAGTCGCTGGCGACGCCCTCGTGCAGGGCGAACTCCAGGCTGAAGGTGCCGGCCGCGGGGTCCGGGTCGACGAGGGTGTACGCCCGCTGGTGCGCCTTGCCTCCGTTGTCGAACCACAGGCGCACCCACATCGTGGGGTGGACGCCGGTCGTCGTGAGCATGCCGCCGTCGCTGAGGTGGAGCCGCCGGTAGTCCTTGGTGACGTCCTCGGCGCCGGTCACCGTGAACACGAAGTCCTTCGCGCGCAGCAGTTTGAGGACCGCACCCTCCCAGCCGTGCCCCTGCCCCATCGCTTCTCCACCCCTCGCGTACGATTCCGCCAGAACTTACTTAGGTAAGGCTAACCTAAAGCATAGAAGGGCTACAGCGTGACCGCCGAGATCTACCGCGACGCCTGGGGAATCCCGCATCTGCGAGCCGGCGGCGTGGCCGACCT
Source organism: Streptomyces sp. NPDC050211 (assembly GCF_040656035.1). NCBI lineage: Bacteria > Bacillati > Actinomycetota > Actinomycetes > Kitasatosporales > Streptomycetaceae > Streptomyces > Streptomyces sp. NPDC050211. Next base: position 101,960 of record NZ_JBFALC010000021.1, on the reverse strand, counting down.
CGCCCGTGCGCAGGGCCGCGTCACCGCACTCGACCGGGCCTGGCAGCTGGAGGTCGAACGGCACCGCGCTCAGGGCACCTCCGCCTCCTTCCTCGGCGCCGGCGCCCTCCCCTGGGACCTCCTCGCAAGACGGGCCCGCATCGACGACACCGCGAGACGGTGCTTCGACGCCCTGGACTCCGAGACGGCGGACTGGGTACGGGCGTACGTGGACGGCGTCAACGAGGGGCTGTCGGAAGGGGCTCGTCGTACCCCCGAGTTCGCTCGCGTGGGTCTTGCTCCAGGTCGCTGGGAGCCCTGGACCCCGCTCGGTGTCTGGCTCGCCGTCCACATCCTGTTCGCCGGGTTTCCGGCCAAGCTCTGGCGTGAGCAGGTCGTCCGGCGGCTCGGCGAGGACGCGGTCGGTCTGTTCGCCGCCGACGGGCCCGGTACCTCCGGCAGCAACGGCTGGCTGGTGGGCGGTGAGCGGACCGTGACCGGGGCCGCCGTCATCGCCGGGGACCCGCACCGGTTCATCGAAGACCCCGGTATCTACCAGCAGATCCACCTCTCCTGTCCCGAGTTCGACGTGGTCGGCATCGCCGTCCCCGGCGTCCCCGGCATCGCCCACTTCGGCCACACCGGCACCGTCGCCTGGGCCATCACCAACGCGATGGCCGACTACCAGGACCTGTACCGGGAGCGGCTGCGGCGGACGGGCGCGGGCGTCGAGGCGCTCGGCCCGGACGGCACCTGGGTGCGGGCTCCCCGGCACACGGAGGTCATCGAGGTCGCCGGCGAGGAGCCGGTCCCGGTCGAGGTGATCGAGACCGAGCGCGGACCGGTGATCATCGGCGGCCCCGAAGGGCTCGACGACGGGACGCCCGAAGCCGTCAGCCTCCGCTACCCGCCCCGCGTCACCCGCGACCTCGGCTTCGGCGCCCTCCTCCCCCTCCTGCGCGCCCGCCGGGTCGCCGATGTGGACCGTGCCTTCGACCGCTGGGCCGAGCCCGTGAACGTCGTCATGGCCGCCGACACCGAGGGCGGCCTGCTGCACCGCGTGGCGGGCAAGGTGCCGGTGCGCGGCACCGCCAACCGCACCCGCCTCGTGCCCGCCTGGGAGCCCGGCCACGACTGGCAGGGCTGGCACGAGATGCCGTACGGCGAACTCACCGACGGCACCGCGGTGATGGCGAACCAGCGCGGCCCCTCCACGCCCCTCGGCGTCGAGTTCGCCGCGCCGCACCGCGCCGACCGCATCGCCGCCCTTCTGAAGGAGAAGGAGAAGTGGACGGCGGGGGACATGCCCGCGATCCACATGGACACCCATCTCGGCTCCGCCGCGGCCCTGTTGGACCACCTCGCCGCCCTTGACGACCTCACCCCCGAGGCCGCTGCCCTGCGGAAACGTCTCCTCGCCTGGGACCGGCGCATGGACGCGGACAGCGCGGAGGCGGCCGCCTATGCGGCGGTGCGCGGAGCCGTCGTACGGCGTCTCGCCGAGCACCCCGCGTTCGCCGCCCTCGCCGTCCCGCCCGCCTACCCGGAGGCCTTCCTCCCCTGGCTCGCCCTCGGCCCGCGCATCGGCTTCGCCCTCGAACATCTGCTGCGTGCGCAGGAGTTGTACGGCATCGACCGCCCCGCGACCGTCCGCGCGGCCGTCGAGGAAGTCGCCGGCCGGCCGCCGGGCACGTGGGGTGAGTCCCACCGCCTGGCCCCCTGGCGGGCGCTGCCCAGCCCCTCGTACGACGAACCGGGCCTGTCCGGCGATCACGACTGTGTGCTGTGCACCTCCTCCGTGCCCGGCACCACCGATCTGGCCGCGCGCGGTCCGGCGGCCCGTTATGTGTGGGATCTGGGCTGCCGGGAGGACAGTCGCTGGGCGGTGCCGTTCGGCGCCTGTGGGGTGCCGGGCTCGGCCCACCACCGGGACCAGCTCCCGCTGTGGACCAGGGGAGATCTGGTCCCGGTCGTCACCGACTTCGACGCACTGATCAAGGAAACCGATGTCTGAGACCCATGCCCCCGCCCGTCAGGCCGTCTACGAACAGTCGGTCGACGGCCTCGGGACCATCCGTGTGCTGCCCCTCGACGCCCACGCCGACGCCGAGGTGGTGCACGGCTGGGCGAGTGAGGAGCGGGCCTCCTTCTGGGGCATGAACGGGCTCACCCGGGACCAAGTGGCCGAGATCTACGCCCACATGGACACGCTCGACACCCACCACGCCTACCTGGTGGTGCGGGACGCGGAACCGGTCGCGGTGCTCCAGACGTACGAGCCGGACGCCGACCGGGTCGGCCACTGCTACGAGGTCCGGCCCGGCGACATCGGTGTGCATCTGCTGCTCGCGCCCGCCGGAGCACAAGGCACGCGGTCCGGCTGGACCTCGGCGCTGGTCGGCGTGCTTCTCTCCTATGTGCTGCTCGGCCTGGACCGGCGGCGGATCGTGGTCGATCCCGACGTGCGCAACGAGAAGGCGGTCGCCCGCTTCCTGAAGCTGGGCTTCGCGGCCGGACCCGCCGTCGTCCTGCCGGAGGTCGACCTCCCTGATGTGTATCTGCCCGAGAAGCACGCCCAACTGGCCTTCCTCACCCGGGAGGTAGCCTTCCCCGGGTGACCCCGGAAGACCTGATCGCCCACTACGGACTGCAGCCCATACCGCGCGAGGGCGGGCTGTTCCGGCAGACCTGGGCCGGGCCCGAGCGGGCGGACGGGCGGCCCGACGGCACGGCCATAGTCGCCCTGCTGACGGCCGCGCCGGATGACTTCTCGGCCCTGCACCGGCTGCCCACCGCCGAGATCTGGCACTTCTATCTCGGCGGTCCGCTCCAGTTGCTGCTCCTCGCCCCGGACGGCACCTCGCGGACGGTCGTGCTGGGTCCGGACGTGCTCGGGGGGCAGCACCCGCAGTTCACCGTCCCGGCCCGCACCTGGATGGGTGCGCGGGTGGCCGCGGGCGGCGACTGGGCCCTCTTCGGCTGCACCATGGCGCCCGGCTTCACCTACCAGGACTACGAGCACGGGGACGTGGCCGACCTCACGGCGCGCTACCCGTCCGAGGCCGCCCGCATCGTGGAACTGTGCCGTCCATGACTCTGCTCGAAGGACAGACCGCCCTTGTCACGGGCGCGTCCGGCGGCATCGGACGCGGCATCGCGCTGCGGTTCGCCGAGGAGGGCGCGGCGGTCGCGCTGCACTGCCGTACGGCCGTGGAGGCGGCGCGCGCGGTGGCGTACCGGATCGAGGAGCTGGGCCGCCGGGCCGTCGTCCTGGAGGGCGATCTGTCCGACGCGGACGCGTGCCGTCGGGTCGTGCGTGAGGCCGCCGCGTGGGCCGCCGGGCCGCTGACCGCGCTGGTCAACAACGCGGGCGTACAGCCGACGCAGCCGCTGCCCGGGATGACGGCTCAGGAGTGGCGGGCGGTCGTGGACACCAATCTGTCGAGTGTCTTCGCCTGTACGCAGGCCGCCGCGGAGCTCATGCGGGAGAGCGGGGGCGGCAGCGTGACGCACATCGCCTCCATCGAGGCCCGCCAGCCGGCTCCGCTGCACGCGCACTACTCCGCGTCCAAGGCCGGTGTGGTCATGCACGCGCGGGCGGCGGCCCTGGAGTACGGGCCGTTCGGGGTCCGCGTCAACACGGTCTCGCCCGGGCTGATCGAGCGGGAGGGGCTGGCGGAGGACTGGCCGGAGGGGGTGGAGCGCTGGGAACGGGCAGCTCCCGCCGGGCGGCTCGGGCGGCCCGAGGACGTCGGCGACGCGTGCGTGTTCCTCGCCTCGCCCCTCGCGTCCTGGATCACCGGGCACGACCTGGTCGTGGACGGAGGGGTGTCCGCGCGGCCCACGTGGTGAGCAGCGCGGCGGCTTCTTACGTACGTATCGGAGTGGCCGAGACGTCAGAAGAGTTAAGCGACGGAGAAGCGAAGTGGTCCGCAGGCGAGGAGTTCAAGGGCTGGTGCTGCTATGCGCCGTGCTGGTCCTGCTCGTCCTCGGTGGCGCGGGAACGGCGTCGGCGCATGCCGCACTCCGCTCCACCGACCCGGCGGACGGAAGCGTCCTCAAGTCAGCCCCCGGTGACCTCACCCTGACCTTCACGGAGTCGGTCGGTCTGCTCGACGACTCCGTCCGCATCCTGGACCCCAGCGGCCACCGGCTGCGCCTCGGTGAGGCGGAGCATGTGCCGGGGCGGTCGGACGCGGTGCGGGTGAGCCTGCCCGCGAAGGCGGACACCGGGACCTTCACGGTGGCGTGGCGCGTGGTGTCGGCGGACAGCCATCCGGTGTCGGGCGCCTTCACCTTCTCCGTGGGCAAGCCCTCCGCGACGGCCGCGCAGGTGGACACCGGCCCGGTCGAGGACCCGGTGACCGGCAGCCTCTGGGACATCGCCCGCTACCTCGCCTATCTCGCCGGCGCCCTGCTCATCGGCGCGGCCGTGTTCGTCGTGGCCTGCCGCCCGCCGGACCCCGAGCGCTTGAACAAGCCCCTGTGGGCCGCCTGGTGGACCCTGCTCGCCGCCACCCTCGCCCTGCTGGTGCTCCGCGCCCCGTACGAGACGGGCACGGGACCGGCGACCACCTTCGACGCCTCCGCGCTGAGCGGGACGCTGTCCGGCCGACCCGGTGCGCTGCTGCTCGCGCGGCTCGGGCTGCTGGCGGTCGCGGCGGTCCTGCTGCGGAGGGGCCTGTCCGCGCTGCCGCGGCGGCGCCTCTCGCACGTGCCCGGCGCCGCCCTCGCCGTCGGCCTCGCGCTGACCTGGGCGGCGGCCGAGCACGCGTCGGCCGGGATCCAGGTGCCGGTGGCGATCACCTCGTCCGCGCTGCATCTGCTGGCGACGGCGGTCTGGCTGGGCGGTCTTGCCGCCCTGCTCATCACCCTGCGCCGGGGCTTGTCCTCGGCCGCAACGGTCGCCCGCTTCTCCCGGCTCGCCTTCGCCTCCGTGACCGTCCTGGCCGTCACCGGCGTCTACCAGTCCTGGCGCGGGCTGGGCTCCTGGAGCGCCTTCACCGACACGTCGTACGGGCGGCTCCTGATCGTCAAGCTGATCGCGGTGGCGTTGCTGCTGGCGGCGGCCGGGTTCTCGCGGCAATGGACGACGAAGGCACTCGCGGTCGAGGCGGAGACGGTCGTACGGGAACGGGTGCCGGAGCCGGTCGGCGGCCCGCCGTCCCTTCCGGAGCCGCCGGACTCCACGCCACCGGCCGCTCCGGACCACCGTCTGCTGCGCCGGTCGGTGCTGGCCGAAGTCGGCGTCGCCGCCGTGGTGCTGCTGATCACGACCGTGCTCACCGGGACGCTGCCGGGCCGGGCGGAGGCCGAGGCGGCGCAGACGGCACCGGTCGGCGCGCTGCCCGGCGCGTCCGTCACCGTCGTCCCCTTCGACGCCGGCACCGCGGGCCGGGGCAAGGTGCAGATCACCCTCGACCCGGGCCGCACCGGCGACAACACCGTGGAGGCCGTCGTCTACGGCGCCGACGGCGGCCTGGCCACCGTCCCCGAACTCCGCATCTCCTTCACCCTCCCCGCCCAGGACATCGGCCCGATCGATGCCGAGCTGACGGACAAGGGGGGCTACTGGGGGAACGGTTCGTTCACGCTGCCGGTGGCCGGGGAGTGGGAGATGAAGGTGACGGTCCGGGTGTCCGAGATCGATCAGGTGAGTGAGACGCGGCCGGTGCGGATCGAGTCGTAGGGGTCGCGGGCCGGGGTCGGCCTCACGGTGCTCTTACCACCACCTGGCACACTGTCCGGATCCACTGAGGACCCGGAGAGTGCCGTATGTCGATGGCCGACAGCCTGCGCAAAGTCGCCCGTCTCGCGCGGCGCGGGCGACGCGTGGACCTGAGCCACCCGGCGCGCTCCCCGCTCGGCTCCGCAGTGGTCAACTGCGTCGTCTACCGCGACGGCATCCGGGAGAAGGCCGCCGACACGGTCGAGGAATCCGTCGCCCGGGTCCGCAAGCACGGCCATCGCGGCTTCGTCTGGCTCGGTCTGCACGAACCCACCGAGCTGGAGTTCGCGCGGATCGCCGAACTGTTCGGCCTGCACCCGCTCGCCGTCGAGGACGCCGTCGTCGCCCATCAGCGGCCCAAGGTCGAGCAGTACGGCGACGTCCTGTTCGCCGTCTTCAAGACGGTGACGTATGTCGAGCACGCCGAACTCACCGCCACCAGCGAGGTCGTCGACACCGGCGAGATCATGGTGTTCGCGGGCCCCGACTTCGTCGTCACCGTGCGCCACGGCCGCCATGGCTCCCTCGGCCTGCTGCGCGAGGACCTGGAATCCGACCCGCGGCAGCTCGCCCAGGGCCCGGCGGCCGTCCTGCACGCCATCGCCGATCATGTCGTCGACGACTACCTGACCGTCACCGACGCCCTGCAGAACGACATCGACCACGTCGAGAGCGCTGTCTTCTCCCCGCAGGACGGCCGCGGCGGCGACGCCGGCCGGATCTACCAGCTCAAGCGCGAACTGCTCGAATTCAAGCGGGCGGTGGTCCCGCTGGACCGCCCCATGAACCGGCTCGCGACCGACCCGACCTGCTCGGTCGCCCCCGGGATACGGGCCTACTTCCGGGACGTCTCCGACCATCTCACCCGCGTCACCGAGCAGATACACGCCTTCGACGGCCTCCTCGACTCCATCCTCCAGGCCCATCTCGCGCAGGTGACCGTCGCCCAGAACGAGGACATGCGCAAGATCACCGCCTGGGCCGCGATCATCGCCGTACCGACGATGGTGTGCGGCGTCTACGGCATGAACTTCCAGCACATGCCCGAACTCCACTGGACCTTCGGCTACCCGCTCGTCATGGCGGTCATCGCGACGGCCTGCTTCGTCACCCACCGCGGCTTCAAGCGAAAGGGCTGGCTGTAGATCCGTCACGGGCGATCGCGGGCGGTCCCGGATGTGAGAGGGACCCCGTGCGCGGTGTACTCGCGCGACGGGGTCCTCCACGAAGAACCGCCCTGAACGTCCCCCGTGGTTCAGGGCGGTGTCCGCGCGGCGCGGCTGTCCCGAAACCGCTGTGCGGAATCGGTGGCGCCTTGACTACGGACAGGGACGACGCTACTAACGGAGCGTTCGGGCGGCTACTCGCCAAACGCGGCCCCCGGCCGGAAAACGCGGAGAGAGGGAGATTGTCCTGATGGCACCGCTCAGCGCCGTATCCGGCGAACTGAGCAGGCTGACCACCCTCGTGCGCAGCGGCGACCTCGAGGAGATCCGGGAGATCATCAGCCAGGCGTACAGCCCGTACGAGCTTCAGTGCCTGGGCGATCCACGGGAGTTCTCGGCGTGGTACGCGGAGAGCGGCTTCCCCGGGATCACGGTCTCCGGACTGTCGTACGGCTCCCCGGACCTCTACGCGGAGACCCTGATCCGGCCTCAGCCGCTCGGCACCTACCTGCTGATGTGCGAGGTCGTCCGCGGCCGGGTCAGGGTGAGTTCGCCCGGGCGCGAGGAGACGTGCGTCGGCCCGGGCGAGACCTATGTGCTGGATCCGTACCGCAGCTTCCAGGTGCACTGGTCGCCCGGTGCGCAGATGGTCACCGTGCGGCTCGCGAAGGAGACCGTGGAGCAGGCCGCGGCCGACGCGCTGGGCCTGGACGCCCCGGTACGGGCCCGGTTCGCACTCGGCGGTCCCGTCTCACCGGAGGCCGGCCGCACCTGGGCCGGTATCTCCGAGACGGTGCGCCGCGAGGTGCTCGGCGACGGCATCGCCCGCACCAACCCGCTCGTCGCCGCGCAGCTGACGCAGACCGCGGCCGGGCTGCTGGTCGCCACCCAGCGCCTGATCACCCCGGGCGTCGACGCCCGCCGCACCGGCACCGTCTCGCACGCCGCCGTACGGCGCGCGATGACGCTGGTCGAGGAGGAGCCCGACCGCCCGCACACGCTCGCCGACCTGGCGACGAGGGCCCGGGTCAGCCCGCGCGCCCTGCAGGAGGCCTTCCGTCGGCACCTGGAGACCACTCCCCTCGGCTACCTCCGCCAGGTCCGCCTCGAGCGCGCCCATCAGGATCTGATGGCGGCCGCCCGGGACGGCTCGGCGACAGTCTCCGAGATCGCCTACCGCTGGGGGTTCGGGAATCTGGGCCGGTTCGCGGCGCAGTACCGGCAGCGGTACGGGCATCCGCCGTCGCGGACGCTGGGTGGCTGAGCGCGGTCAGATGACCTTCTTCGACGTCAGGTGACCTTCTTCGCCTTCTCGACGGCGGCGGCGAGGCGTTCGACGACGGGGGCGAAACCGGCGTAGCTGAAGCGCTCCTCCATCGACCAGGGGGTGGTCTGGCCGGCCTTGACCGCGGGGAGCTGGCGCCAGGTGCCCTTCGCGGCGAGCTGGTCGGGGGTCATGGCGCTGGAGCGGTTGTCGACCATGATGAGATCGGCGTCGTACTTGTCGACGTTCTCCCAGCTGAGGAACTCCCAGAAGCCCCACTCGTCGGACTTCTTGCCCTCGACGAAGTCGACGCCGAGATCCTTGAAGTAGTTCAGGTCGCTGTACGAGTCCGGCACGGCGACGTAGAAGTTCTCGCTGTCACCGGTGATCGCCATGACCTTGATCCCGCCGTTGGCCCGCGCGGCAGCGCGCAGCGTCTCGGCGGCCCGTTCGAAGCGGGCCTTGGCGTCGGTGACCTTCTTCGCGCTCAGGTCGGCGCCGAGCGATTCCGCCAGCTCGGCGGTCCGCTTCAGCGGGTTCAGCAGCGACGTACGGGCGACGCTGATCCCGACGGTCGGTGCGAGCGCCTCGATCTTCGCCCGGCTCTCCTCGGGAACGAACCAGAGATCCGGCGCCGGGAACATGTTGCTGATCAGCAGATCCGGCTTGAGCGCGGCGTACTTCTCGACGCTGAACTGCCCCCAGGCGGTGCCCAGACTGGTCAGTTCGCTCACGTCCATGTCACCGGCCTGCGGATTCGGCTTCCCGTTCACGGGCTCGGTGGGACCGAAGACGCCTGTGCACGTGATGCCGTAGTCGTGGAGCGCTGCGGCGGCGCTGACGAACGCGACGATGTTCTTCGGCGTCGCATCGGTACGGACCGTACGGCCACGGTCGTCCTTGAACGACCAGGGCTCGCCCTTGCTCGCCCCGAGGTCGCTCGCCTTCGTGTCCCCACTGCCGCAGGCGGCGAGCAGGGGCCCGAAGGCGAGCGCACCGGCTGCTGTGAGGAGGCGGCGACGGGAGGGGGAGGGGGCCATGAGAGGACTTCTTTCCAGCCGTTCCAAAAGGTAAGGCAAAGCTAACCTAAGTAGCCCGGTCCGGGAAGGCGGGCAGGCGGCTGGATGGTGGTCGCCGAACGGTCGGCGTCACTGTCACTGGTCGAAGTCGGCGTGCCCCGAGTCGAACAGGAGAGCCTCGTTCTCCCCAAAGTCAGGTGCCTGGAAGGGGTCCGTCGCCGGAGGCGGCGATGCCGCGACGGCAGAGCGCGGTGCCGCCCCTTCCGGGGCGGAGAACAGCGAGGTCAGATCGATGGGAGGTCTCCCTTTCGGTGACGGGCCACAGCGGCCCTACAGCTTGGTCATCTTCGAGTACGGGCTCAGGATCCGCACTTGCGTCGAACCGAAGTCCACGAGCGCCGCGATCCCGTCCTCGATACCGATGACCCGACCGAGGCCGTACATGTCATGTGTGACCTGGTCGCCCACAGCGAAGTGCTTGGGAGCTGGCGCGACCGGCTTCTTGAAGGGACTGGTAGGCAAGTGCCGCTTCGGTGCATCGGGCTTTGTCATTGCCTCCAGTATGCGTCAGCCGCCCTTCGGCTCGCCCCGGCCGTCCAGGAAGAGGCCGGCACGCAGATAACGATCGCAATTCGGCGTGCGCCGCATGCCGGGGCCGCGGTCAGTCGTTGCTCTGCCGCTCACGCGAGGGGGTGTTCGCCTGTCCGGCGCGGCGCATGGCCTCGTAGAGGGCGTCATCCTCCGGCGGGTCCGGCAGCGGACCCGAAGCGGGGGCCTCGAATGCCTGGATCATCAGGGCGACGAGGCGGCGCCACGCGTCCGGGAGGGTGTCCCCGGCGAAGTTGACGACGCCGGCGTTGGCGACGAGCAGGAGAACGAGGTCCTGGCTCGCGAAGTCCTCCCGCAGGCGCCCGCTGTCCTTGGCCCGGCCGATCAGCTCCAGGAACCCCTGGTACGCCGCATCGTGGCGCGACTGCAGGGCCTCGGAGGCGGGGAAGGTCGCGGTCAGCACGTCGGCGAAACCCCGGTCGGCGGCCTGCATGGCGCAGATGGCCTCGATGAACCCGCTGAAGCCGTCCCATGGGTCGGGGACGTCGAGAGCGTCATTGACGGCGGCGACGTACGCGTCCATGCGGTCGGCGAAGACGGCGGCGATCAGATCTTCCTTGGTGCGGAAGTGCCGGAACAGGGTGGCGATCCCCACCCCGGCTTCCCGAGCCACGGAAGCCATCGACCCACCCAGACCGTCCCGCTCGAACACGGTGCGCGCGGCGGCGACGATCCGCCCACGGTTGCGCTCGGCGTCACTGCGCAGGGGCTGGGCGCAACTGCACTAACTGCACGAAAGGATCGCTGTGACCAGCATCGCCATCATCGGAGCCGGCCCCCAGCTGGGCCTGGCCATCGCGCGCACCTTCGGTTCCCGCGGCTTCGACGTCGCCCTGATCTCACGCAACCCCGACAAGCTCGACACCCTCGTCGGCACGCTCATCGCGGAAGGCGTCTCCGCCGCCGCGTTCCCCGCGGACGTACTCGACCGCGACTCGCTCACCCGGGCGCTCAAGGACGCCGCCGTGCGGTTCGGCGGCATCGACGTCCTGGAATACTCCCCGGTCGGCGGGTTCGACTCGACCGTCCTGACCACTCCGAGCACGACCGAACCGTCGCACGTGCAGCACGAGATGGAGTTCCAGCTCTACGGCGCGATCGCCGCCACGCAGGCGGTCCTGCCCGCGATGCGTGAGGCAGGCGCCGGCACCCTGCTCTTCACCACCGGCGCCGGATCCGTCGACCACGTGCCGCAGGTCGGCAACGTCAACGCCGCCGCTGCCGCGCTGCGCAACTGGGTGATCAACCTCCACAAGGAACTGGCCGACACCGGTATCCAGGCCGCCCACGTCGCCATCGACGTCTCGATCGGCACGTCGGTCATTCCCGGGTTCCCGACGGCCAAGCCCGAGGAGATCTCCCCGGTCTACTGGGAGCTCCACACCACCCACCGCGACGAGGCCGAACGCGTCTTCAGCGGCTGACAGCTCGCCGGGGCTCGTACTACCCGGCCTTCCACGGGAGTTCCGGTCGCGTCGCGGCCGACCGGTCGCGACGCGATCCTCAGCCGGCCCGCCGCAGTCACCCTCGGCGAGGATCACACCCACGGGAGACGCCGGGGTGGATCGGGGACCGGTCCCGACGGGGCGGCGGCATGCTGGCCGTCGTCGTTGGCGGCGGGCAGCGGTCGGAGGGGTCCCATGGCTCGGGTGGAGGTGCCGACATGGCTCAGGGACGCCATGGACAAGGAGCTGTACCGGCGCAATGCGTTCCGGGTCAGCGGGCTGGCGGTCACGGCGACGCCGCGGGAGGTGCGGCGTCGGGTCTCCGAGGTGCGTGCGGCCGAGGCGCTGGGGGCTGAACGGGCCGGGGGGCCTGCGGCGGGGGAGGCGCGGTGGCTGGCGCCGGATCCCGTGCCCGACCACATCGCCGTACGGGAGGCACTGCGGCGGCTGGAGGATCCGGTACGACGGGTGGTGGACGAGTTCTTCTGGTTCTGGCCGCTGGCGAAGACCGACGGGACGGAATTGACGCGGGCCCGGAAGGTGTGGACCCGGCTGGCTTCAGGCGACGCCTCAGCCGACCCGCTCGCCCGCACGAGCACCCCGAGCCCCCGCAGCATCGCCGTTCACAACCTCGCCGTCCTCCACCACACCGAGGCCCTCGAGGCGAAGGCGTTCCTGGGAGCAGGCACGCTCCGGATGCTGTGGGAGCGGGCCTACCTGTACTGGCGGCTGGTGCTGGCGGACGACGGCTGCTGGCAGTGGCTGGACGAGCGGATCCACGTACTCGACGACCCCCGGCTGCGCACGGTGGACGGCACGGCCTTCCGGGAGGCCCTGCCCGCGGTGCTGTTCGACCTTCACGCGCAGCTCGCGGTGGACGCGGCCCGGCAGCGCGGGGGCGAGGACGTCGCCCAGCAGCACGTGTCGCTGATGCGGGGCCTGAAGGAGCACGACGGTGTGGTGGACGCCGCCCTCCGCCGGGTCTCCGCGCCGCTCGCCGCCGCCATCCGGAACCGGACGGAGGCCGTGCCCGGCCCCGGCGCGGACCCGGCGGCGCTGGAGCGGGCCGCCGACTCGCTGCTGGCCGAGACGAAGACGGACGTCCAGGTGCTGCGTGCCGTACTGGGCAAGAAGCACGCCGTGGTGGCCGACGCGGCCGACGAGGTGGCGGGCGCGGTCAACGCCTGTGCGGTGGCCTGCGCGAACGGCCTGACCTCGAACGCGTCCACCGCCCACGACCCCCTCATCAACCGGGCCGCCGCACACCTGCGGTCGGCGCGCGGGCTCGCCGCGAGCGGCGACGTACGCACCCTTGTCGAGAAGAACCTCGCCGTGCTGCTGAGCAACGACATCCTCCTGGAGTGCAAGGAGATCGTGGAGCGCGGCGAGCGGTCGCCGGCGCGTGCCGCCGAGCGGGCGTCCGGGCTGCTGGACACCGTCGAACCGCGCCTGCGTGAGCTGCGGGAGCTGCGCCCGCACGCCCCCGAGACCGACCAGGTCCGCGACGCGGTGGCAGCGGCGGCGTGCAAGCTGTTCACCGAGTACGCCAACGCCACCCGCGACCGCGTCAGGGCCCTCGCCGGCTACCGCAGGGTGCTGCCGCTCGCCGTGAGCGAGGAGGGCCGGTCGGTGATCCGGAAGAACATCGACACGCTCGAGCGGGCGGCGGCCGTCGCGTCTTCGTTCGATACGGCTCCGGCGGTCGCCGGAACCCCGGGGCAGTGCTTCCGCTGCGGCCGGTCCGTGGATCCGTCCGAGGTGCTGACCGTCGCCCAGGACGGCATCGGGGGCCCGCGGAGCATCGGGCTCCCCTGCTGCGCCCACTGCTGGTCGGCGGCACGGATCCTGCTGGAGCGGGCCGGGCTGCCATCGGACCCGTACCAGCCGCTCACGACCGGGTACCGGCCGCCCACGACCGGGTACCGACCGCGCGCCGCGTACCGCCGGCCCGTCACATACCGCAGGCCGTCCGCACGGTCGGGCGGGGACGAGTCATGGTTCGGCAGGCTCCCCGGGCTCGTTCTCGGGCTGACATCGCTGGCCTTGGTCTTCGCCTCTGCGCTCGCGGGCGGCCGCGAGACCACCGCCGGGACGTGGTTCGCCGGCGGCGCCGCCGCAGTGGGCGGGTTCGGCCTGGTGTTCGGCCTCATTGATCTGTTGAACAGGGAGAAGTGATCAGATGCCGTCCACCCCACCCGGCACCGAGACCCCCGCACCCCTCACCGCGCCCGTCGTCCTGGAGGCCGACGCCCTCGTCGAGCTCGCCACGGCCGTATGGCGGCTGCGCAACAAGGTCGAGACGGCCGACGGCACCTCCGCCGGGGTGCGCCGCCACCTCGACGCGGTCGTGGACGCCCTCGTGGAGAGCGGCGTACAGACCCGGTCGTACGACGGCACCGTCTTCGACCCCGGGCTGCGGATGCGGGTGCTGGCCTACCAGCCGATGCCCGGCCTGGAACGCGACGAGGTCGTGGAGACCGTCCGGCCCGCCGTGTACCTGCGCGGCACGCCCCTCGCGCTCGGCGAAGTGATCGTGGGCACGCCGCCGGAGGAGCCGAAAGAGGAGCCCGAAGAAGAAGGGGGAGCGGGTCAGTGAGCAGGACCACCATCGACATCGGGATCGACCTCGGCACCACCAACAGCGCGGTCGCCGTACTGCGTGGCGTGCAGACGGAAGTGATCAAGAACAACGACGGCGACGAGACCACCCCGTCGGCGATCTGGATCGACCGCCGGGACCGGCTCTTCGTCGGCCGCCCGGCCCGGGAGCGGTGCGAGCGCGACCCGGACAACACCGGCGTCGAGTTCAAGCTGCGCATGGGCATGGCCGGCCAGGACAAGCACTTCCCCGCCTCCGGCCGCACCCTGACGCCGGAGCAGATGTCCGCCGAGGTGCTCTCCGCGCTGCGGGGGGACGTCGCGGCGCGGCTGGGCGAGGAGATCCGCGCGGCGGTGATCACCGTACCGGCCGCGTTCGACCTGAACGCCTGCGAGGCCACCCGGCGGGCGGCCGGACTGGGCGGCCTGGAGTTCACCCGGCTGCTCCAGGAGCCCGCGGCGGCCGCCCACGCATACGGCTTCCAGGCCACGGACGAGAACGCGATGTGGCTGGTGTACGACTTCGGCGGCGGGACGTTCGACGCGGCCGTGATCCGGCTGCGGGACGGGGAGTTCTCCGTCGTCGGCCACCGCGGCGACAACTTCCTCGGCGGAAAGCTGGTCGACTGGCGGATCGTGGAGGAACTGCTGATCCCGGCCGCCGCCCGCCGGCTCCCGCAGCCGGCCGACCTGGCCCGCGGCAACCCGCGGTGGCGGGCCGCCGTCGCCACGCTGAAGCAGGCCGCCGAGACGGCGAAGATACGGCTGTCCCGCGCGCACGCCGCCGACATCGACGTAGAACTGGTCGATGACACCGGCGGCCGGTACGAGTTCTTCCACGAGCTGCGCCGCGCCGACGTGGAACGGCTCGCCGAGCCCTTCGTCACCCGGTCGGTCAACCTGTGCCGCACGGTGCTCGACGAACTCGGCGCGGGACCCGGCGACATCGAGAAGGTGATCATGGTGGGCGGGCAGACCGCCATGCCCTTCCTGCGCGAGCGCCTCGCCGACCCGCGCCACGGCCTCGGCATCCCGATGGATTTCGGGCACGACCCGATGACCGTGGTGGCCCGCGGCGCCGCGATCTTCGCCGGTGCCCAGCCGCTCCCCGACGACTGGAACGGCGCACCCGTGGCGGAGCCGGGCGCCTTCACGCTGCGCTGCGAGTATCCGCGGGTCAGCCCCGACCTGGACCCGGTGGTGGTCGGCCGGGTGAGTGCCGCCGACGGCACAGCCGCCCACGGAATGTCCGTGGAACTGCTCAACGAGGAGTCGGACCCGCCCTGGCACAGCGGCCGTATCGCCCTGTCCGCACGCGGCGAGTTCACCAGCACGCTGCGCGCCGAACCCGGGCGGCGCAACACCTTCGCCGTCGTCCTGACGGACGCCGCCGGAACCCGGCAGCGTCTCACCCCCGACCTGCTCACCTACACCGTCGGCGCCGTCGAGACCGATCCCATGCTCACCCACGCCCTCGGCGTCGGCCTCGCCGACAACCAGGTGCGCCCCCTCGTCGAACGGGGCGCGCGTCTTCCCGTACGGCGCACAGCACCGCTGCGCACCACCGTCACCGTCGAGCGGGGCGCGAGCGGCGGACTGATCCGCATCCCCGTCCTGGAGGGCGAGCGCCCCCGGGCCGACCGCAACCGCACCATCGGCCGCATCGAGGTCGGCGCCGACCGGGTGAGCCGGACCGTGCCGGCCGGCAGCGAGGTACGGCTCACCGTCGAGATCGACGCCTCCCGGCTGGTGAAGGTCAGCGCCTTCGTGCCCCTGCTGGACGAGGCGTTCGAGACCACCGTCAACCTGGTCGGCGAACCCGCCGTCGACCACGCCGAACTACGGCTGGACGCCGACGCGGAACAGGCCAGGCTCGCCGAACTGCGCACCCGCTGCGCCTCCTTGGGCAGCCCCGTCGCCGCTCTGCTGCTCCAGCGCGTGGACGACGAGGACCTGCTCGGCGAGCTGGACCGGGCGGTCGAGGCGGCCCGGCACGACCCCGACGAGGCGGGCCGTGCCGCCAAGTGCCTGCTCGATCTGCGGGTCGCCCTGGACGCCGTGGAGGACGAACTGACCTGGCCCGAACTCGTCCGCGCGGCCGAGTCGTTGCTCACCGAGGTCCGCGACCTGGTCGCCGCGCACGGCAGCCCCTCCGACCGCGAGGACCTGCCGGTCTACGAACGCGACATCGCCGACGCCGTGGAGTCCCGCGACGCCGACCTGTTGCGCCGCCGTACCGACCGGCTGCGCGAGCACGCCATGCGCGTCCTGGACCGTGCCGGGGTCCTGCAGCCACTCGTCTTCGACAACCTCGCCCGCTACCGCGACCGGATGCGCCACCCGTCCAGGGCCGACCGCCTCATTCGCGACGGCGAACGCGCGCGCGACGCGGGCGAGCAGGAACGCCTCCGCTCCATCAACATCGAGCTGCAGTCCCTGCTGCCCGAGCCTCCTCCGCCGCCCGACTTCGCGAGCACGGTGCGGGCCACCTGAGGAGTGCGCGGGTGGGCCCGGCGCTGGGGGCACGATCGGGTTCAGCGCACGAGGAAATCGGGTTCAGCGCACGGGGAACCCGAACGAATAGCCCTGTTCCTTCAACCACGGCAGGACTTCGCGCAGGGCGGCCACGGTCTGGGAGCGGTCTCCACCCGCGTCGTGGAAGAGCAGGGTCGGGCCGTTGGAGATCTCGTTCTTGACGGTGGCGACGATGGTCTCCGTACCGGGACGCTCCCAGTCCATGGTGTCGACGTTCCAGCCGAGCGGGCGCATGCCGTGGGACGCGGCGAGGTCGCGGCTGTACGGGGTGAAGGCACCGCCCGGCGCCCGGTAGTACATCGGCCGTACGCCCCCGGACGCCTCGGTGATCATGCGCTCGGCGTCGAGTATCTGCTGTGACTGATAGGCCTCGGACTTCTTGTCCATGGCGACGTCGTGCGACACCGTGTGGTCACAGAGCCGGTGCCCGGCCGCCACCACCTTCTTGACCAGGTCCGGATGGGCGCGAGCCTGCGTGCCCACCATGCAGAACGTGGCCTTCACCCCGTTCTCCCGCAGCACCTGCAGCGCCTCCGGCGTCCAGGTGGGGTCCGGCCCGTCGTCGATGGTGATGTTGACGCTCCGCGCACCTCCGTCCGAGGCATGCGCGATCTCCGGCGACACGGGCGCCACCTTCTTACGGCCCGGTGACTGGGCGCTCGGCCGGGACGAGTCGGCGGGCGTCGAGACTTCTGTGCCGGCCGACCGACCCTCGGTGGAACCGAGTTGCGCGCCCCAGACCGAGGCCATGGCAGCCACCGCGGTCACCCCGACCGCCGCCGCGAACACCTTGCCGTACCACCCTCGTCCGCCACTTCGCCTCATGTCCGCTGTCCCTCGCCGTCGCTGTGGAGCCGGTTGCGTCCGTGAAGAGGGCGGAAGTCGGCCGAAGGATCCGTCTGTTACCGGTCGCGGACAATTCCGCAGGCATACGGCCCTCCTGTGGCGTAAGCCCCGATCTCGGCCGAAGACAGAACCCGCCCTGCCGTCCGGCCATCTCAAGGAGGGGTCGGCGACGACAAGGACCGAAGGGAAAGGGACGAGGCGTGCCGGTCATCAGTCAGCGGGTGCACCTGGTGCTGCTCGCGGCCTGGACCGTCCTGTGGTTCGCGGTGGTCGAGCCGCACGGAGGGTTCTCCTGGCACTATCTGCGCACCGGCGGGGAGTTGCTCTACGCGGGCTCGGGCAGGGCAGACGGCGGACTGAACCTGTACGCCCACCACCCCGAACTGCAGATGGGACCCGTCAGCTTCCTGGTGGCGGGCCTGTTCAATCCCTTCTCGGATGCCGTCGGGCAGTTTCTGGCCGCCGCCGTGATGTCCCTGCTCGGCCTGGTGATCCTGGTGGTGGCCGGACGCAGCGCCGCCCAGTACTTCCTGGGCACGGGGACCAATCACCAGCGGCTGCGGCAGCGCGTGCTGATCGCGGGCCTGGCCTTCATCCCGATGTGGATCGAGGTCGCGGTCCGCTTCGGCCACCTCGACGACGTGCTGGCCCTCTTCTTCACGACGTTGGCCGTGGGCTCCCTCACCCGACGCAACCCGGCCGCGACCGGCATCTTCCTGGCCCTGGCCGTCGACTCCAAACCGACCGCCCTGGTCTTCCTGCCGCTGCTGCTCGCCCTGCCGAGAACGCAGTGGCTGCGCGCGGGCCTGTGGTGCGCGGGCTTGGTCGCGCTCGTCTGGCTGCCGTTCTTCCTCGGCGCCCCGCAGTCGTTCGCCGCGGCCGAGTTCACCATCCCCAACCAGCCGGCGTCCGCCCTACGGTGGCTCGGCGTCGACGACCCCCACACCCCTCCCTGGGACCGCCCCGCCCAGGCCGCACTGGGCCTCACGCTGGGCTGCATCGCCGTCCGAAGAGGTCGCTGGCCCGCCGTCGTCCTCCTCGGCACCAACGCCCGCATCCTCCTGGACCCGAGCGTCTACACCTACTACTGCGCCTCCGTCCTCCTCGGCACCCTCCTCTGGGACGTCATCGGCCAGCGCCGCCTCGTCCCCTGGTGGAGCTGGATCGGCCTGATCACCCTGTACGGCACCGTCTTCCTCGTTCCCGACGACGCGACCCGCGGCCTGTTCCGCCTCGGCTTCGTCGCGGTCTCCACCACATACGTCCTGCTCTGGCCGGTACGGGACCGGCGCCGCCGACGCCCGAGGGCGAAGCGGACGACACTCGACGTGCCGGAAGAATCACGTCCATGACCAGGGGGCACGGTCACGAACCGCAACCAGCGAGGCCGGTCCTGCTCACGCCCTCCGCCAAGCGCTGAGCAATTCCTCGGGGCCGTACACCGCTTGGAGCCCGGAACAGCTGATCCCGTTGCGGGAGACCGCCACGAGCGGAACGGGCTCGTCGGTGATTGCGGCGCGGTGCTTCTGCAGCGCGGCCAGATCGTGGCTGTCGAACGCGGAAGTCTCCAGCCACTTGACCGAGCCGAGGAAGAGCAGTTGCTTGGCCACCGGTTGCCGGTCGGCGCCCACGAGGTCGATCTCGACGTCGTTGCTGCGGGTCCAGTACCCGCCGATCACCGGGGCGGCGGGCAGGAGCCCGTCCGGCAGGAGACGGGCGAGGGATTCCCGGACCAGCGGTTCGATCGCTCGGCCCCGCCAGCTCGTCCACTGCTCCTTGATCCGGGCCAGAGTGAGATCTCCTCGCATCCGCTCGATCTCCGCCATGTGCGGATCCAGGAACGCGAGCCAGAACCGCAGGTAGGGGTCGGCCACCCGGTAGCGACGTTCCTTCGACGGCCGCATCGAGAGCGGCAGCTCGGCTGCCACCACCCGCTTCCCGGTCAGGACATCCGTGGCTCGGGTGAGGGTGGTGTGTGAGATGCCGCCGGCGGCGCGCGCGATGTTGGTGAACGTTCGCTCCCCGCTTCCAATGGCCCGCAGCACTTCCCGGCTCATCGCCTGCGGTGGGAACTCAGCGGCCAGTGAGCGCTCGGCGGAGACCAGTAGCGCCGAGATCGGGTTGTCCAGAGAGTCGCGGAGGAACTCCCAGACATCCGCTCCGGCCCGCCACTCCGCGCAGATCAGTGGGAGACCGCCCGTGATGAGGGCCGCGTCGAATGCGTCGGCGGGCTCAAGCCCGAGCATCTCGCCGATATCGGCCGGGTTCAGAGGCCCCACGACCATTTCCCTCCCCCGTTGATGAAAGGGGCGGTCGTAGCTGTTCAGAGCCTCCATCATCGACAGGTCGGATCCGACCAGGAGGAGGAGTACCGGTTTGCGGCTGAGCAGCCGGTCCCACGCCCGCTGAAGCATGCCCTCGAAGGCGTCGATGCGGTCCATGAGATACGGAACCTCATCTATGACGACCACGCTCGGGCTGTCATCGGGCAGGATCTCCGCGAGCAGCCTGAATGCCGCATTCCACTGCTCCGGGGTCTCCTCCGCAAACAGTTCCCGCTCCGGCAGCGTCGATCTGGCGACGGCGTCGAGCAACTCCGTCAGTTCATCCTGAGCCGTGCCGCCCGCAGCGGTGAAGAAGAGGTACGGCGTCCCGGTGCGCCGGAGGAACTCCTCGACGAGGCTGGACTTGCCGACCCGCCGCCTCCCCCGCATGAGAACGCACTGGCCCGGCTTCGCTGACCCAACGGCATCATGAACCGCCTGCAAGGCGTTGCCGAGCACGTTCAGCTCGCGGTCCCGCCCGATGAAACGACGCATGGCGAGCCTCCTGTTGAAGATGGTATCGACAGAGATACTATCGTGATCGATACCATCCCCTTCTCGTATAGCCCATGCGAGGGGCGAAGACGCGCTCAGCGTCTCTGTTCCCTCTCGCCCGTGAAACCGGCTGTCATCCCTACGGCTCCGACCAGGGAGGCAAGCGCGAGCAGCAGGGCGATCGAGTTCTGGGCGGCGGTGTGCCCGCTGAGCCGCACCAGGAAGACGTCGGCGTTCAACTCCTGACCGTCCACACCGGGCTCGTGCTCGTGCGATGTCACAGACGTGTGGAAATGGGATAACCGTCGCCGAAGGTGGGCGATTCGAGTGAAGGAGGAGTCGGAGAAGGTCGGCCAGGGAGGTTCGGCGGCGCCGCGCCGTAGCCGTTGTCTGCACACATGCGTGTCGTTGTTCTCCAGCGTCCACAGGAAGGGAGGGCAGAAGGTGAGCATGAAGCCGGCGAGGAGGGTGCCCACGGCCGCCCACCGCTCGGTCGCCGACGCCGGAATGTGGGTGAGGACGGTTTGCGGAAGCCAGCCGAGAGTGAGCCAGAGGACGGACAGCAGGAAGGCGTCCTGCATCACGTTGTTGGCCGGGGGATAGTCCGTCCAGTAGGCCCGCCCGCCGGCCACGTACACCGCCGAGGTGGCGGAGACGACGAGGACGAAGACCAGGACGGCGCAGCACAGCCACGCGGACAGCGACTGCCCCAGATGGGCGCTCTGACCGCCCGGCCGGATCAGGCCGGTCAAGGACCAGTAGGTGGTCACCCCCACGGCGAGGGCGACGGATGCCACGGCGGACCGGGAGGCGGGCGTCGGCTTCCCGACATGCAGCCAGACTCCGTTGCCCAGCATGCCCTCCGTCGCGAACAGCGCGATCATGACTGCCTGCACCGCCGCCAGGCCGTTGAACGCGCCCTCGTGTGCGACGCCGGTACCCACGACGACGGACACGAGCGTGCCGCCGACGGTGCACACCCAAGCCGGTGTGTCCGTCCTCGGCGGTGCTTCTCTGCGCTCCCAGTCCTGATGCGGCCTGAAGGCGGTGGACAGGGCCTTGGCGATCAGGGCGGCCACCAGGACGGCGATTCCCACGGCACTGAACACGACGATCCACCGGAGCCCCGCGCCGCCCGGGTGCCACCCCAGCGACGGAGCCAGGGAAATGGAGAGCACGAGCATTCATGGATCTTGCCGATGCTGCTGGTGCTCTGCGGCTCAGTCCTTGCGGCTGGCCTGATCGTCAGCGGGACCCCCGGCACCACCGCGGCCCTCCTGCTGGTCTTTGTGCTGCTCGCAGGCGTGAACTCGCCTCTGATCTTCCCGAGGTCGACCGGCGCGTTGGAGGCACAACGCCGCAGTGCGGTCGACGGCCGGCCGGTCGTCTTCTGGCGACCCGGCTGCAAATACTGCATCCGACTGCGCATCCGGCTGGGCCGCAGCGCCCGCCAGGTGCACTGGGTCGACATCTGGCGCGACCCGGCTGGAGCTGCAGCGGCGAGGGCAGCCAACGACGGTAACGAGACCGTGCGGACCGTCATCGTGGCGGGCCAGCCGCACAGCAACCCCGATCCTGCATGGGTGCGCGAGCAACTCTCCCGTTCCACGTAATCGGGACGCAGTCGAGGTTGAAAGACAAGCTCAGAACCTGCTGCTGAAGAAGGCATGCCAGGCGTTCTCCGTCGACGCTCTCCGCACCGCCCCTATTTCGCTCGCGACGTCCGCCCTGGCACATCTACGGTTTCAGCGTGTCCGCTACCACAGCGCTGCCGCCGGCGATGGCCGAGGAACTCCTGCATCCCGTCCTTCCCACTGCGTCCGTCGGGGAGATCGTTCTGCGTACTGGCGGGGAGCTGAGCACGATCTTCGAGATCCGGTTCGTCGGGGCGGCCGAGCCGGTCGTCATCAAGATCTATGACGATCAATGGCGCTGGAAACAGGAGAAGGAGATCTACGTCTACCAGCTGCTTCGGCAGCACGGTGTCGGGCCGGTGCCTGCCGTGTTGCACCATGGGGACGCCGACAACGCGCTGGGGCGCTGCTACACGGTGATGACGATGCTCAGGGGCCGGCCGTTGTCCGCCGTCAGCCACGCGCTCGACAGGGCATCGCTGCGGGAGATCTACCGTCAGATCGGGGGCTGCATGGCTGCCGTCCACCAGATCCCGCAGGCCGCCTACGGATACCTCACCACGCGGGTTCTGGATCCCGAGCCGACGAACACCGCCTATATGACACGGCAGTTCCACAAGAAGCTCAGGGAGTACGCCGATCACGGGGGCGATGCGGCGCTCGCGACGGCCATCGAAGCGAAGGTCGCTCGGCAGGCCGAGCTGCTCGGCGCGTGCCGGCATGCCGTGCTGTGCCACAACGACTTCCACGAGGGCAACGTCCTGGTCGCCGAGGACAGCGGCGGATGGCAGGTCAGCGGCTTCATCGACGTGGAGAACGCGATCGCCGCGGATCCACTGATGGACGTGGCCAAGACCGACTACTACTCCGTCCACGACGACCAGGACAAGCGCGAAGCGCTGTGCGACGGCTACGACACGCTGCCCGCCGACTGGAGCGAGCGCGTCGGCCTCTACCGCCTCTATCACGCTCTGGAGCTGTGGGACTGGTTCGCCTCCATCGGCAACACGGCGCCGCTGGAGGGCATCACCGACGACATCCGGCGAATGACGACCTGATCTTGGGTACTGAATACAGGTTCCGGACCACCGGCACCTCGCCGAAGAAGCACGACACCTTGCCGACGACCGCCCCACCGGAACACCCCGCGGTGGGGCGTCACCGTCAGAGTTCATCGGCATCGTGAACGCCGCCTTCGTCGGCATTTCAACGCCGGGCAACTCCGCGGTGCCCCTCTGCCTTGGCCTTGGCAGAGGGGCACAGGCGTATGTGCCGGATCACCGTGCTTTGCGGAGCTGGTCGTCTCGGCTCGGCGACGGCCGGGTGGTACGCCCGTTGCAGGGTGGGAGGGGAAATCGACGTTCGGGCGAGCGGTACAGACGAAGGAGCTGTGACGGCGGCCTTTGCTGCGGCTTGTGCACAGGCTGTGGATCGCGCGAAGGATCCAGGTAAGTACGGCGACGGCGAGAGCGGTAGTCGCTGCTGAATGGGTGGGCTGTACCGGGAACGGTGCAGCCCACCGGCCGTTACGGGGCCGTAGACGTGCCGTGGGTGTGGTGTTGACGGCTGCTCGGTGTGCCTCGCGCCGCTCGGCGCGTGGACGACGCCTCCACCGCCGCCGCGCTCAAGCTGGTCGCCAACAACAGTCTTGCGGGCGCTGTCCTTGCGCTGCGTGACGTACGGGGGCAGGCCGACGCCCTCGGCCTGCCCCCGTACCCAGACGCTGGACGTCCTCCAACTCGGCCAGCTCGGCGGGCTCGTGGCCCGCAAGCGACGCTTCCTGCTCGGCGAGCCGCCCGACCCGTCTGGACCGCCCGAGCCGCCCGCCGCCACGGCCGAATTCATCGGTGCGCTGGCCAAGGGCATGGCCTTGCTGGCAGCCGCGTCGGACGCCCCCTTGCGCGGCCCAACGGGCCTGGCTGACCCCCAGTTGACCTTGAGGCCGATATCGCCGTCGCCGCCACCGCCCCCGCGGCGGAGGACGCCGTACTCGAACCACTCCGCGCCTACATCCGCGAACACGCCACCGGCGAGCCCACCCACATCCGTGACGCGTTTCTGCCCAACTCCCACATCGAGGGGATCCGGGACGGCGTGTTCGTCTCCTGGCGCCTGGACGAGTACTGCGGTTTCTTCCAGGGCCGACCAGCACCGGACGAACCGACCCGCTCCCGCCGTATCGACGCCGTCGATGTCCACGGCAGCGACGCGACCGCGACCATGATGCTCTCGCAAGGTGCGGACACCTTCACCGACATCTTCCTGCTGGTCCGCGCCGACGACGGCTGGCGCATCGCCAACAAGTCTTACCACCGGCACTCCTGAGAGACCGGCACTGCTGAGAGAGCGGGAGGGGTCCCGGTGGGTCGGTCGCATCATGTGGGTACCAGACTCGTTCAGCGCCGCGCCGGGGGACCCCGATGAACGACCCAACGCCCGCCCCGCCCGCCCCGCCCGTCGTACCGGAGCCCCCATCCGCGGGGACCGGGACGTACGACCCGTGGGCCGTCGCCCTGGGTAATGCCTCTCTGCTCGGCGTCGGCTATCTGATCTTGCGGCGGCGTGGGTTCGCCGCCGTCGCCCTGGCCGTCACGTTCGTCCTCGCCCTCCGACTCGGCTCGACCGCCTCGCCGTCGTACGAGATCGCGATGGTGGTGTGGTGGGCGGCCGTCATCGTCCACGGGTGGTTCCTGGCCCGCCGAGGAGCCGGGGCCCGGCGGGGCTCCAGGCTCGGGCAGTGGCTGGTCGCCCTCGGTGTCACGCTGCCGGTGCTGCTGGGCGTGGTGTTCCTGCGCGTCGACGCGGCCGGGATCGAGCGGAGTGTCTCCGAGGCCCGCGAACGCGGCGACTGCGCGGAAGTGGCCCGGGCGCAGGACCGGGTGTCGTACGGGCACCGGCTCGCCGATGCACCGCTGACCGCCGACGGCGACGAGGTCGTACGGACCTGTGACCGACTGGCGGTGGCCCAGGGCGAGCTGAACGTCGCACTGGTCGGCGACACCGCCGCCCTGCGGCAAGGCTTCCGCACCCTCGCCTCGGTCCTCGCGGAACCCGGTGACGAGAAAGCGGTCGAAGCGACGCTGGACGAGTTCCTCGACGACCTGCCCCACGCCGACGCCTGCGACGCCGTCACCGTCATCGACTGGCTCAACGGCCGCAAACTCGGTGACGACCTGCTGGACCGGTCCGCCGGCACGGCCCAGCGGGTCGCGCCCGCCGCTCTCGTCGGGTGCGGTGACGACCTCATGCGGGAGAGCAAGTGGAAGGACGCCCGGACGCGCTACGAGCGGCTCCTCGACCAGTACCCGGACGACGACCTGACGGGCAGGGCGGGCAAGGGAGTCAAGAAGGCGACGCAGAACATCGAGCTGGACACCGTACGCGGCCTGCTCGCGGCCGAGGACTACGAGCAGCCCGAGTACTGCTCCCACCCGGTGAAGTACAGCGGCGCCGGGCGCGTCGGCAAGGGCGTCAACCGCGCGCTGTTTCCCGGCGACGACGAGTACGCCGGCCAACTCCCCGCTTCCTGGCGCGCCGACGCCGTCGAGGACGCCGTCCTGGTGGTCTGCGTCGGCGACGGCACCTTCGGCTCCGCCGTCCGGACCTGCCCGTACGAGTACGGCTCCGACTCCGTCACCAACGTGACCTTCCACAAGATCGCGATGCCGGTGAAGGTCTACGAACTGCGCACCGGCAAGCTCGTCACCAACCGCAAAATCCAGATCGACGGCTCCAGTTGCCCTCCGTCCGTCTCGTACTACGAGTACGGCTACGACAGCGACGACTCGGGTCCGGATCCGGACGACTACGTCCAGGAGTCCAAGTCCGACGTACGGGACGCGTTCCGGCCCCTGGTCGTCCGTTGAGCCCCTGATCGTCCGTTGAGGCAACGGCGCCCTACCCCGAGACCCTCGGCACACCTCCCTTGCGGCCGATGTTGAAGGCGATGCGGTACACGTCCGGCAGGTCGATGCGGCCGTCGCGGCGGGGGCGCATCACGCCGAGGACGATCAGCTCCTCACGCGTCGACGGCGGGCCGACCGAGGCGACGAAGATGCCGGAGCCTCTCGGATTCCGGCGTTCTGGGTGTTCTGGGCACAGCGGGGCACTGCGTCGAGGTAGCGCTTGATGCCGGACGCCAGGCGGAGCTTGTCCGGGGTGCCCGGGAACTCTCGAATCGCCTGCAGGAGCCTTCGGCCTGCTTGCCACCGTCCAGTCGCTGGGCAATCTCGCGGCCAGCGCTGTCGCGGGAATTCTGTGGACGGCAATCTCGCAGAGTGCCGCTTTCGCCTATCTCGCCGCCTGGATGGTCCTGGCCTTGGCGGGCCTGCTCCTCGCGGCACGCTCTCGGCCAGCAGCCAGTGCCGAGTAGAACCACTGTTACTGATCGCTGTGCCACGGCACCGTTCGCCGAGGTCCGCCCCGGTCTCATCGCGCCAACTGAGACCAAAACTGAGACCACACACGACGAAGGGCCCCACCGCGAACGGTGGGGCCCTTCGACATCGTGCCCGGTGAGGCACTGGCGGAGGATACGAGATTCGAACTCGTGAGGGGTTGCCCCCAACACGCTTTCCAAGCGTGCGCCCTAGGCCTCTAGGCGAATCCTCCGCCGCAAACAATACAAGACGTTGAGGAGTGCTCGCGAACTCGTTCCCCCTGGCCGGCATCGGGTACTGTGGGCGCAGCCCCTCACGCGGCGCTATCTGACTGAACTCCCCCAGGGCCGGAAGGCAGCAAGGGTAGGTTGGCTCTGGCGGGTGCGTGGGGGGCGCTTGCGTTGCCCGGGCGACCGGCGGGCGGGGCTCGATGTCAGTGGGCGCCTATAACCTCGTATGCGTGTCGTCTCTTGCGCTGTACCGCCGCTATCGCCCGGAGTCGTTCGCCGAGGTCATCGGGCAGGAGCATGTAACCGACCCGCTGCAGCAGGCGCTGCGGAACAACCGGGTCAATCACGCGTACCTGTTCAGCGGTCCGCGCGGATGCGGCAAGACGACGAGCGCGCGGATTCTGGCGCGGTGCCTGAACTGCGAGCAGGGGCCCACGCCCACCCCGTGCGGTGAGTGCCAGTCCTGCCGGGATCTTGCGCGGAACGGGCCCGGTTCCATCGATGTCATCGAGATCGACGCCGCTTCGCACGGTGGTGTCGATGATGCGCGTGACCTGCGGGAGAAGGCCTTCTTCGGCCCGGCCGGCAGCCGCTACAAGATCTACATCATCGACGAGGCCCACATGGTCACGTCGGCCGGTTTCAACGCGCTGCTGAAGGTCGTCGAGGAGCCGCCGGAGCACCTCAAGTTCATCTTCGCCACCACCGAGCCCGAGAAGGTCATCGGGACGATCCGGTCGCGGACCCATCACTATCCGTTCCGGCTCGTTCCGCCGGGGACGCTGAGGGAGTACCTCGGCGAGGTGTGCGGGCGGGAGAACATCCCCGTCGAGGACGGTGTGCTGCCGCTGGTGGTGCGCGCCGGAGCCGGGTCCGTGCGTGACTCCATGTCCGTCATGGACCAGCTCCTCGCCGCGGCCGGTGCCGACGGTGTGACGTATGCCATGGCCATCTCGCTGCTCGGCTACACGGACACCTCGCTGCTCGACTCCGTAGTCGAGGCCTTCACCACAGGCGACGGGGCCGCCGCCTTCGAGGTCGTCGACCGCATCATCGAGGGCGGCAACGACCCGCGTCGCTTCGTCGCCGATCTGCTGGAGCGGCTGCGGGATCTCGTGATCCTCGCCGCCGTTCCGGATGCGGTGGAGAAGGGGCTCATCGATGCCCCCGCCGACGTGCTCGAGCGGATGCAGGCCCAGGCCGGCACCTTCGGCGCCGCCGAAC
Source organism: Streptomyces sp. NPDC050211 (assembly GCF_040656035.1). Classification (NCBI taxonomy): domain Bacteria; kingdom Bacillati; phylum Actinomycetota; class Actinomycetes; order Kitasatosporales; family Streptomycetaceae; genus Streptomyces; species Streptomyces sp. NPDC050211. The sequence goes on along the minus strand of NZ_JBFALC010000021.1, from coordinate 74,485 downwards.
TCAGCCGCGCCGCCGACCTCGTCAACGAAGGCCTGACCGAGATGCGGGGCGCCACCTCACCCCGACTCCAGCTCGAACTGATCTGCGCGCGCGTGATGCTGCCCGCCGCGTACGGGGACGAGCGGTCAGTCATGGCCCGCCTCGACCGGCTCGAGCGCGGCGTGAACTTCTCGGCCGGGGGCGGGGCGCCCGCCATGGGATACGTGCCCGGGCCCGAGGCGCACGCGGGTGCGGGTGCGGGGACGGGGGCCATGAGTGCTGCGGCTCCTCCGGTTCCTCCGGGGGGCGGGGCCGCTGCGGCTCGGGCTGCGGTGCGGGGCTCCGGCTCCGGGCCCGGCTCCGGTGGTTCTGGGGCGGGTTCGGTGGGTGCGAACGATCCGGACAGTGGTACGACGTCGGCGGCCGGGGCGGTTCCGCCTGCCGCCGTCGGTCCGGGTGGCGGACCTTCCGGTGGCGGTCAGCCGCAGTACGGCCAGCAGCCGCAGCAGGCCCAGCCGCCGCAGACTCAGAAACAGCCGCATCAGAGCCAACAGCCTCAGCAGCCCCAGCCTGGCCAGGGCGCACCCAGCCCTGCCCCCGGCTCCACCCCCGGCGCCTGGCCCACCACCACTCCCGCCGGCGGCGGCCGACGCCCCGGCGGCTGGCCCACGGCGACCCCGGCGGGCGGTGGCCAGCCCGCAGCCGCCGGCACACCCGCACCTGCGCCCACGCCGCCGTCACCGCCCACCCCACACACCGCCACCCCCGCATCCACCCCGGCACCCGGCGGCCTCGACCCCCGCATGCTCTGGCCCAACATCCTCGAGACCGTCAAGAACCGCCGTCGCTTCACCTGGATCCTGCTCAGCCAGAACGCCCAGGTGGTCGGCTTCGACGGCACCACCCTCCAGCTCGGCTTCGTCAACGCCGGTGCCCGGGACAACTTCGCCAGCAGCGGCAGCGAGGACGTGCTGCGACAGGCGCTGGCCGAGCAGTTCAACGTCCAGTGGAAGATCGAGGCCGTCGTCGACCCGTCGGGCGGCTCGGCACCCCCACAGCCATCCAGTTCCTCCGGTCCCTCCGGCTTCAACGGCGGCGGTGGCTACGGGGGTGGAGGCAGCGCCGGTGGAAGTGGTCAGGGCGGCAGCGGAGCTACGACGCCCCCGCGCCCGGCGTCCCCCCAGCCCCCACCCACCTCGCCAGCGCCCACCCCGGCTCCTGCCGCCCCTGCACCCCGGCCCTCGTCCTCACCCGCGTCGTCCACTCCGGAGCCACCCCCCGTCTCCCCCGAGGACGACACCCCGGAGGACGACGACCCGGACCTCGACGAGTCGGCCCTCTCCGGCCACGAACTCATCGTGAAGGAGCTGGGGGCGACGGTGGTGGAGGAGTTCACGAACGAGTAGGGAACGGGTCGGGGCCGTCTCCCGGAGACCGACGGTCAGGACAAGCACGCACCGGTACCTCGGAGGATCCTCCAACCGAACAACCCCCCGCCCCTCAGCAACCCGCACAATTCACGCAGCCCCCCGCCGGTTAGGCTGACCCCGTGAAGGTCCTCGTCATCGGAAACGGCGCCCGCGAACACGCCCTGTGCCGTTCCCTGTCCCTCGATCCCGACGTCACCGCGCTGCACTGCGCCCCCGGCAACGCCGGTATCGCCGAGGTCGCCGAGCTGCACCAGGTGGACGCCCTGGACGGCACGGCCGTATCCGCGCTGGCTATCGAGCTCGGCGCCGACCTGGTCGTCGTAGGCCCGGAGGCGCCGCTTGTCGCGGGGGTCGCCGATGCTGTGCGTGAGGCGGGGATTCCGGTCTTCGGCCCGTCCAAGGAGGCCGCGCAGCTGGAGGGTTCCAAGGCCTTCGCGAAGGAGGTCATGGCGGGGGCCGGCGTGCCTACGGCCAGGTCGTACGTGTGCACCACGCCCGCGGAGGTCGACGAGGCGCTCGACGCCTTCGGCGCACCGTATGTCGTGAAGGACGACGGGCTCGCGGCCGGCAAGGGCGTCGTCGTCACCGGCGACATCGAGGCGGCCGCGGCGCACGCCAACGCCTGTGAGCGCGTCGTCATCGAGGAGTACCTGGACGGCCCCGAGGTCTCCCTCTTCGCGGTCACCGACGGCGTGACGGTCGTCCCGCTCCAGCCCGCCCAGGACTTCAAGCGCGCCCTGGACGGCGACGAGGGCCCGAACACCGGCGGCATGGGCGCGTACTCCCCGCTGCCCTGGGCCGACCCGAAGCTGGTCGACGAGGTCATGCAGACCGTGCTCCAGCCCACCGTCGACGAGATGCGCCGGCGCGGCACCCCCTTCTCCGGCCTGCTGTACGCCGGTCTCGCGATCACCGGCCGGGGCGTACGGGTCATCGAGTTCAACGCCCGCTTCGGCGACCCCGAGACCCAGGTCGTCCTCGCCCGCCTCAAGACCCCGCTGGCCGGTGTCCTGCTGGCCGCGGCGCACGGCACTCTCGACGTCCTCGAGCCCCTGCGCTGGAGCGACGACGCCGCGGTCACCGTGGTCGTCGCCTCGCACAACTACCCCGCGACCCCGCGCACCGGCGACCCGATCACCGGCCTCGACGAGGTGGCCGCGCAGGACGCCCCGCACGCGTACGTCCTGCACGCCGGGACGAAGCGCGCCGGCGACGCGATCGTCAGCGCGGGTGGCCGTGTCCTCTCCGTCACGGCCACCGGCAAGAACCTCACCGAGGCCCGCGACCGCGCCTACCAGGCCGTCTCCCGCATCCACCTCGACGGCTCCCAGCACCGCACGGACATCGCGGCGAAGGTGGCGGGCGCGTAAGCCATCAGCGGCGGCCGGGCACCCAAAACCCGGTCACCGACCAACCCCTCAGGCCTCGAATCCGTCTATGGATTCGGGGCCTGATCGTCGCTGTCCGTCATCCACCTTTCCCCAAAGCCATTCCATCGAGTGACCGGTGGCCCATACCGCTGACGAGGGCCGGGGCCCCAACTAGGGTGCGGCGCAAGCGTTCCGGCACTTGGCCCACCGGCATTGCGATGTCGGTGGTGGGTGCCACAGTGGGGGAGTGAGCAACGCCAGGGCAGTCGGCGGCGACCACGGTGACGGGCACCGTCACGGCGGGCGCCGCACCTGCCGCCGTTCGGGACAGTAGGGAGGGGGTGACGACCGATCATGACCGGTATGGGTGGGGAGGCCGGCACACAGTCCGCGCGCTCCAGGGCTCTCGCCGTGCTGCACATCCGCAGCCGGGCGCTGGCCGTCGCACTGCTGCCCGCGGCACTCGCCGTGGTGTTGCTGGCCGGCGCGTCCACCGGCCATCTCGTGGGCGCGGGCTGGCACACCACGCGCTGGATCGTCACGCCGCTCGCCGTGCTGGTGCTGCTCGCGGCCGGCGTTATCGCGCTGGTCGTCGCCCGTTCCCGCCCCGCGGTGAGCCCGACGGTCCCGATCGGCGAGGAGTCGGCGCCGGATCTGTATCGCATGGTGCGCGACCTCGCCGAACGCCTCGACGTCCCGGCCCCCTCCGCCATAGCGCTCACACCGGACTGCGACAGCTGGCTGGAGGACCGTGCGCATCTGTCCCACGGCCCGCCCCCTCCGGAGGACGGTGACGAAATAGCGGGCCTGGGCAGACACGCCCACCGCCGCAGCGCCACAGCCCCCGTCCTCGTCATCGGCTCCCCGTTCCTGTGGTGGATGCGCGTCGGCGAACTGCGCGCGGTCCTCGCCCCGGTCGTCGCCGGTACGGGCCCGTCGGCGCACCCCGACATAGCGGCGGCCCGCCGTTTCGTACGGGGTCTGGACGCGGCGGTGGCGGTCACCTCGGCGCCCCATCGCGGGCCCGTGGCGCGCACGGTGCTCGCGGGAGTGGGCTGGGTGGCGCGGGTGCTGCTGCGCAGCTGCCGGGGGCATGCGGCCGAGATGGAGAGGGGCGTGGCCGCCGCGGCCGCCGAGCGTGCACAGGCTGTGGATTACGGACTGCGGATCGTCGCGCAGGAGCAGGTCGGGCTGGCGTACGCGGGCTGGGACCGGCTGCTGACCCGGGTCGCGCTGCCCGCCTGGCGGATGGGGCGCTGGCCGTCCCGGCTGGACGCGGGCGTCGTGGCCGCGCTGACCGAGCTGTCCCGCCGCGACCGGCTGGCCGAGGGCTTCGCCTCGCGGCTGGGCGAGCGCCCCGCCTGTGACCTGCTCGAAGAGCCCGGCGCGGTGGACGAGGCCGCCTCACTCCTCGCCGCCCGCCTCTTCCACCGTGGCCCCGCCGAGCCCGGCCCGGACTGGTCCCCGGTCGACTGGCAGGAGTACCCGGAGGAGGTCGTCGACCGCAAATGGCGCACCGACGCGGCCCGCCTCCACCGCGTCCTCGACGCCCTCGGCGTCCGCCGCACCCCCGGCCACACCACCCCAGAAGCCCACGGCCCCACCCTCGCCCGCGTCCTCGACCACCTGTCGGCCACACCGACCGCCGACGCCGACGCGCGCCCCGGCCCCGATGTCAGCCCCGGCGCCGACACCGACGCGCGCCCCGGCCCCGACACCAGCGCCAGCCCCAACACCGTCACTCGCCCCAACACCGACGTCGGCCCCAGCCCCGACGCCCGCCCCAACCCCAACGTCAGCCCCGACACAGACGCCGACAACGACCGCACCTCAGCCCTCGCCGCAGGCCTCACCACCGAACTGGCCCGGGAGGAAGCCGCGACCCCCGCCGACCGAAAGGCGTCCTCGACCGCCGGCCAGGGCCCGGACACCGCCCTCTGGGACGACGGCACGCTCCCGCTCTTCCCGCTGCAGCCGCCCCGCACCGCCCGCGAACTGCTCGCCGACCACGTCACGGCGATGGTGTGCTGCGCCGCGATGGACACCGCGGGGGCGACTCCCGGCCTCGACTGGCTCGACGGCCCGTCCCTCATCGTCAACGGCGAGCGCGCCGCCGATCTGACCCCCAGAGTCCTCAGCCTGATCGAGGACGGCGACCCGGCCCCGCTGCGGGCCTGGCTGGTGGAGTCGGGGATACGCCCGGAGAAGCCGGTCCGCCTCGTCTGACGAACCGAACGGACCGGACGGGCCGTACGGACCTGACGGACCCGACCGGAGGCCAGCCCCCGGACGCCGTTGGAGCCCAAACCCGGCCGGAAGCTCGGATTCCACTTTCGGCCAATTCGCAACGAATAGTGACAGCCTGCGTGCGTTATGTGATGTGCTGGGACCGATCGCGCCCATGGCAAGGGCTTGCGACATAAGACAGGCACACGAGGCACGCACAGGACGTACGCACAGGACGTACGAACGCGGGGGCACAAGGGAGGGGAGCGATCATGGCGTCGCAGCAGATTCGCCGCTGGGAGTCGGGCGCGCTGGCGCACGCGGTGACGGACCCCTTCGGCCAGGGCCCCGTCCCCTGGCTGCGCGGCAGCGAGACCTACTTCGACGACACCGGCCAGGTCGTCCCCTGGTATGTGGACCCCAGCCCCGCGCAGTCGACCGAGAACCCCCGCGTCCCCGCCCCGCGTTCGGCCACCGGCGGCGGCCCGCGCGCCGCCGACGACGTCAAGCGCCAGATCAAGGGCTTCGCCTCCACCGGCGCGGTCGCCCCCGGCGAGGCCATCGACTTCCACATCACCGTCGACCCGCCCCAGGAATTCAGCGTCGACGTCTACCGCATCGGCCACTACGGCGGCGACGGCGCGGCCAAGATCACCACCAGCCCCCGCCTGTCCGGCATCGTCCAGCCACCCCCGCTCACCGCCGACCGGACCGTCTCCTGCCACCACTGGTGGCTGTCCTGGCGGCTGCAGATCCCCTCCTACTGGAGCATCGGCGCCTATGTCGCCGTCCTCACCACCGCCGACGGCTACCGCTCCCACGTGCCCTTCACGGTCCGCGACAACCACCCCGCGGATCTGCTGCTTCTCCTGCCCGACATCACCTGGCAGGCCTACAACCTCTACCCGGAGGACGGCCGCACCGGCGCCAGCCTCTACCACGCCTGGGACGAGCAGGGCCGCCTGCTGGGCGAGGCCGACGCCGCGACCACGGTCTCCTTCGACCGCCCGTACGCCGGCGCGGGCCTCCCCCTCCACGTCGGCCACGCCTACGACTTCATCCGCTGGGCCGAGCGCTACGGCTACGACCTCGCCTACGCCGACGCCCGCGACCTGCACGCCGGCCTGGTCGACCCCGCCCGCTACCGGGGCCTGGTCTTCCCCGGCCACGACGAGTACTGGTCGCCGGCCATGCGCCGCACCACGGAACTCGCCCGCGAGCAGGGCACCTCCCTGGTCTTCCTCTCCGCCAACACCATGTACTGGCAAGTGGAGTTGGGCCCGTCCCCGTCCGGCGTCCCCGACCGCCTGCTCACCTGCCGCAAACGGAAAGGACCGGGCAGGCCGGTCCTCTGGCGCGAGATCGACCGCCCCGAGCAGCAACTCGTCGGCATCCAGTACGCGGGCCGCGTCCCCGAGCCGCACCCCCTGATCGTCCGCAACGCCGAGCACTGGCTGTGGGAGGCGACCGGCGCGCACGAGGGCGACGAGATCGACGGCCTGGTCGCGGGCGAGGCCGACCGCTACTTCCCGCGCACCCCGCTCCCCGAGCACGAGAACCGCATCCTGCTCGCCCACTCCCCGTACAGCGACAGCGACGGCGCCTTACGCCACCAGGAGACCTCCCTGTACCGCGCCCCCTCGGGCGCCCTGGTGTTCGCGTCCGGAACGTTCGCCTGGTCCCCGGCTCTGGACCGCCCCGGCCACGTGGACCCCCGTATCCAGCGGGCCACGGCCAACCTCCTGGACCGCATCTGCAAACGTGACTGAACCCCCTTGTCCAAGGTCACTCCCGCATACGGGAGAATCAGCTCACTTGGACATCACCACGGGGAGGAACCGTGTCCGGATTCGTTGAAAAGCCCGAGCCCCTCCAGGTTCCGGGTCTGGTGCATCTGCACACCGGCAAGGTGCGCGACCTGTACCAGAACGAGGCGGGCGACCTCGTGATGGTCGCCAGCGACCGCATCTCCGCGTACGACTGGGTGTTGCCGACAGAGATCCCCGACAAGGGCCGTGTCCTCACCCAGCTCTCCCTGTGGTGGTTCGACCAGGTCGCCGACCTGATCCCCAACCACGTCCTGAGCACCGACCTGCCCGCCGGCGCCCCCGCCGCATGGGAAGGCCGCACCCTCATCTGCAAGGCCCTCCAGATGATCCCCGTCGAGAGCGTGGCCCGCGGCTACCTCACCGGCTCGGGCCTCGCCGAGTACAACGAGTCCCGCACCGTCTGCGGCCTCGCCCTCCCCGAGGGGCTGAGCGACGGCTCGGAGCTCCCCGCCCCGATCTTCACCCCCGCCACCAAGGCGGCCGTCGGCGAGCACGACGAGAACGTGTCGTACGAGGAGGTCGCCCGCCAGGTCGGCGCCGACACCGCCGCCCGGCTGCGCCAGGCCACCCTCGCCGTCTACACCCGCGGCCGCGCCATCGCCCGGGACCGCGGGATCATCCTGGCGGACACCAAGTTCGAGTTCGGCTTCGACGACGGCAACCTGGTCCTCGCCGACGAGGTCCTCACCCCGGACTCCTCCCGCTTCTGGCCGGCCGACCAGTGGCAGCCGGGGCGCCCGCAGCCGTCGTACGACAAGCAGTTCGTGCGTGACTGGCTGACCTCGCCGGAGTCCGGCTGGGACCGCAAGAGCGAGCAGCCGCCGCCCGCGCTGCCGCAGCACGTGGTGGACGCGACCCGCGCCAAGTACGTGGAGGCGTACGAGCGGCTGACGGGCACGAGCTGGGCGTGAACGCGGAAGACCCCGGTCGGAGGAACCGACCGGGGTCTCACACAGAGCGGACGACGAGGCTCGAACTCGCGACCTCAACCTTGGCAAGGTTGCGCTCTACCAACTGAGCTACGTCCGCACTGCGCCGTGGCGCGAGAGCAACTATACCCAACCTCGCTCACGCGCGAGCCGTACCGCCGCATGCCGGTTCTCCGCCCCGAGCTTGGAGACGGCCGACGACAGATAGTTCCGTACGGTCCCCTGCGACAGCGCGGCCCGCTCCGCGATCTCCGATACGGGCGCCCCGTCGGCGGCGAGTTCCAGCACCTCGGCCTCGCGCGCGGTCAGCGGCGAGTCCCCGGCGGAGATCGCGTCGGCGGCCAACTCCGGGTCGACGTAACGGTTCCCGGCGTGCACCGTGCGGATGACCTCCGCGAGCCGCCGCGCGCTCACCGTCTTCGGGACGAACCCGCGTACACCGGCCGCGAGCGCCCGCTTCAGATGCCCCGGCCGACCATGACTGGTCACGATCAGCACCTGGCACTCCGGCAGTTCGGTCCGTAGCGATGTGGCGACCTTCACACCGTCGGCGCCGGGCATCTGAAGATCGAGCACGGCCACATCCGGCGCATGCGCCCGGGCCATCGCCAGCGCCTCCGGTCCGGTGGCCGCCTCGGCGACGATCAGGAGATCGTCCTCCAGCGCGAGCAGCGCGGCGAGCGCACCCCGGATGAGGTGTTCGTCGTCGGCGAGCAGCAGCCGGACGGTCATGAAGCGACCCCACTGACCACAGCCGTAGTCACCGGCACCTCGGCCACCAGCCGGAACACACCCTCCCGCACTGGTCCCGCCTCCAGCGTCCCGTCCACCGCCGCCAGCCGCTCCCGCAGCCCCGCCAGCCCCGAACCACCGGAGCCGGACGCCGTACGAGCCCCGTTGTTCTCCACGGTCAGTACCACCCGCCCCTCCCTCATCCGCACGGACACCTCACAGCGCCCGGCATCCCCATGCCGCAGCACATTCGTCGTCGCCTCACGCACCACCCACCCGAGCGCCGACTGCACGGCGACCGGCAGCCCCTCGATCGAGCCGGACACCTCGCAGTCGATCCCTGCCGCGGTCAACACCCCCCGCGCACCGGCGAGTTCGACGGACAGGTCGGACTCCCGATATCCCCGTACGACATCCCGCACCTCCCGCTGCGACTCATGCGCGATCCGCTGCACCTCGATCATCTGCTCCACGGCCTCCGGCCGCCCCCGCCGCGCCAGCTGCACGGCCAGCTCGCTCTTCAACGCGATCACCGCGAGATTCCGCCCCATCACGTCATGCAGATCCCGCCCGAAGCGGAGCCGCTCCTCGGCGACGGCGAGCCGGGCGCGGGTCTCCCGGGCGTCGCCGAGCGCGTAGACGGCGTTGAGCAGCCAGACGGAGAAGACGGACGCGAAGGCGAGGAAGCCGGACCCGGCCAGGACCGCGACGGCCGTGGCCAGCGCGGCGTCCCCGGGGGCACCCAGCAGGAGCGGCACCAGAGCGGCGCCCGCGGTGAAACCCGCCACCAGCATCAGCACACGCCACCGGCCGCGGATGCCGAGCGCGATGATGCCGACACCGAAGATCACCACCGTGCCGAAGAGACCGCCGGCCGCGGTGTCGGCGTCGGTGTCGCCTGCGCTGCGATCGGCGAGGAGCAGCGTGCCGACCGCGATCAGCGCCGTGACCACCCCCAGCGCCCACATCAGCCGCAGGGGTTGCGGGCGGCGCCCGCGTGTCCAGTCGAGCGCCCGGGCGACGGTGACCGTGCCGAGAAGGGCGTGCGCGCACACCGTCACGAACAGCCACCCCGCGAGCTGGATCCCTGTCTTGCCGAAGACGGCCAGCCCGACCGTCGCGACCTCGACCACCAGGAAGCTGTGGTACGACCACCGCGTATACGTCTCCACCTTCGCCGGTGTGCTCTTGCCCCGCCACCAGCGCTCCGGCCCCCGCATACCCTCGCTCCCGTCCGTCAGTGCCGCGGCTCCCACCGGAACCACCGCCGTACAGCAAACACCGCGACCAGGGTCCAGGCCAGCGCGAGCGTCATGGAGCCGAACGCCTCGCTCGCCGAGAGATCCCCGCTCCAGCCGCCCTGCACCAGCTTCATCACCGGCGACAGCGGCAGCAGCTCCAGGACGGAAGCCAGCCGGTCGGGCAGCATTTCCAACGGGATGGCGATGCCGGAGCCGAGCATCGAGATGAACAGCAGGGGCAGCGTGGTGACCTGCGCGCTCTCCACGGTCCGCGAGTAGCTGGCGGTGACGGCCGCGAGCGCCACACACATCACCACGCCCAACAGCACTCCCAGGACGGCGAGATACACGGCCTTGGGCGCCGGGACGTCGAGCAGAGCCGAGCAGCCGATGGCCAGCAGCAGGCACTGCGCCAGCCCGATCACCGAGGCCGGCGTCGCGGCACCCGCCAGGATCTCCGTGTCCCGCAGCTCCCCTGTGCGCAGCCGCTTGAGGACGAGTTCCTCACGCCGCGCGGTGAAGACGCCGACCAGCGCCGAGTACACGGCGAACAGCAGCGAGAAACCGATCGCGGCGTTCAGCATCACCAGCCCGACGGAGAGCCCGACCTCCTCGAGTTCCGACTCCGGAAACGCCGACCGCACACTGATCGGTATCACCAGCGGTACGAACAGCGCCGAGACGAGCGTGGCCTTGCTGCGCCCGAGCAGCATCAGCTCGGCGCGGGCGAGGGCGGCCATGCGCCCCGCGGGAGTGGTCACCGTACTCACACGTACTCCTTCTCGGTGGCGGGAGCGTCGGACGCCTCCCGGGCGATCCCCAGAAACGCCTCTTCCAGCGAGGCCGGGCGCACATCGAGGCGGTGCAGCTCGACCCCGGCCCGCGCGGCCCACATCAGCACCTCGGTGGCGGTCCGCTGCAGCTCCTGGGTCCGCAGCCGTACGACGCGCCCGTCCACCTCGTGCCCGCTCACCCCCAGCTCACCGAGCGGCGGCAGGTCTCCGACGAAGTACCCCGTGGGCAGCTCGAAGGAGATCCGGGACGGCTGGGACGCCGTCACCTCGGCGGGCGTGCCGGCCGCCGCGATCCGCCCCTCGTGCATGATCGCCAGCCGGTCGGCGAGCTGCTCGGCCTCCTCCAGGTAGTGCGTGGTCAGCAGGACGGTCGTACCGCCCTCGCGCAGCGACCGCACCAACTCCCAGGTGTCCCGGCGCCCTTCGGCGTCCATCCCGGTCGTCGGCTCGTCCAGGAACAGCACCTCCGGGTTGCCGAGCAGCGCCAGCGCGAGATCCAGACGCCGCCGCTCACCCCCGGACAGCTGCTTCACCCGCACGCCGGCCCGCCGCTCCAGGCGGACCAGCCCCAGCGCCTCTTCCACCGGCCGTGCCCCGCTCGTGCAGGCCGCCCACATCCGCGCCGTCTCGGCGACGGTCAGCTCGGACGGAAACCCGCCCTCCTGCAGCATCACCCCGGTGCGAGGTCGTACGGCGGCCCGGTCGGCGTACGGGTCGTGGCCCAGCACCCGCACCCGGCCCCCGGCGGGGGCGGCGAGCCCCTCCAGCAGTTCGACGGTCGACGTCTTGCCGGCCCCGTTGGTGCCGAGGAGTGCGAAGAGCTCGCCGCGGGCCACGGAGAAGGTGACCCCGCGTACGGCCTCGAACCCGCCCCCGTACACACGCCGCAGGTCGGTGACCTCGATCACGTGCTCGTGTTCGTTTGAGTTCATGCCTTCAGCGTCCCGTCGAACCGGGCCCGGAAGCAGTGCACGCTGTCATCACTCGACATGACAAATGTCAGGCGGACGCTGGACAGAACGAAAAAGACCCCGGTCGGATCGACCGGGGTCTTCGAAAGAGAGCGGACGACGAGGCTCGAACTCGCGACCTCAACCTTGGCAAGGTTGCGCTCTACCAACTGAGCTACGTCCGCATTGCATCCGACCGGCTCTCACCGATCGGCGCGAGCACCAGCCTACCTGATCCACAACAGTGGTCCGGACGGCGGTGCAGAGCGGGTGACAGGAATTGCACACTGCGCCTTCCCCCTGGAAGGGGGATGTTCTACTACTGAACTACACCCGCATGTACTCCGTGAGCTGGACTTTCTCGGTCCTGCCCGGCGGCGTACTCCAGACTCTAACTGATCTGGAGGGGTGCAGCGCAAGTCGGTTGTCCTCAGGGCCCGCTGACACAACCTGAGGACAACGGCGGCCGGCGCCTCACCGGGCGGCGGCGAACGCCTCGTAGACCTTCTTGGGGATCCGGCCGCGGGCCGGCACCTCCATCTTGTTGGCCTGGGCCCAGGCCCGGACGGCTGCCGGGTCGGGGGCGACCTCGGTCTGCCGGTACGCCTTGCCGGACCGCGACCGCTTCCGGCCGGCCTCCACGTACGGCGCGAGCGCCTTACGCAGTTTCTTGGCATTGGCTTGATTCAGGTCGATCTCGTACGACTTGCCGTCGAGTCCAAAAGCGATCGTCTCCGCCGCTTCTGAACCGTCGATGTCGTCAAAGAGGGTGACCACGACCTTCTGCGCCACGAATATCGGTCCCTTCATGCGGCACTTTGCCAATTCATTTGTACAGTGCCCGGCAATGCATTGTGAAGACCGACTAAATCTGTCCGCGTGTCCGAGCGCAATGGGTATCCGGGTGTCGATCGGGGATCTTTCCCGGAAATTTTCGTGAAGGCGGCTTCCGATGCCGGATCGTGACGGCAGTCACGTAGGAACCTACAAGTCGACGCGCGTAGAAATTTGGTGCGGGTAGTCTGAAGGCACTGTAGGAACCTGCTCAGCACCACAACACCGGGAGTGCCAGTGGCACGCGTCGTAGTCGACGTCATGCTCAAGCCGGAGATCCTCGACCCCCAGGGCCAGGCGGTGCAGCGCGCACTGCCGCGGCTGGGTTTCGAAGGCATCTCGGACGTACGTCAGGGAAAGCGATTCGAACTGGAAGTTGACGGGCCGGTCGACGAGGCCGCGCTCGCCCGCATCCATGATCTTGCGGAATCCTTCCTCGCCAACACCGTGATCGAGGACTTCACGGTCAAGGTGGAAGAAGTGGCGGAGGCGGCCAAGTGACCGCCCGTATTGGTGTCGTCACTTTCCCGGGCAGTCTCGACGACCGGGACACTCAGCGTGCGATCCGGCTCGCGGGTGCCGAACCCGTAGCTCTCTGGCACAAGGACAAGGACCTCCACCAGGTCGACGCGGTCGTCCTCCCCGGTGGTTTCTCCTACGGCGACTATCTGCGGGCCGGCGCCATCTCCCGCTTCTCGCCGGTGATGGAGACGGTCATCGAGCAGGCGAAAGCCGGCCTCCCCGTCCTCGGTATCTGCAACGGCTTCCAGATCCTCACCGAGGCCCACCTGCTCCCGGGCGGGATGCTCGGCAACGACCACCTCCACTTCATCTGCCGCGACCAGAAGCTGCGGGTGGAGAACGCGGAGACGGCCTGGACGACCGACTACTCGGCGGGCCAGGAGATCCACATCCCGCTGAAGAACATGGACGGCCGGTACGTCGCCGACCAGTACACGCTGGACAAGCTGGAGGCCGAGGGCCGCGTCGCCTTCCGGTACCTCGACTTCAACCCCAACGGCTCGCTCAACGACATCGCCGGCATCACCAACGAGGCCGGGAACGTCGTAGGCCTCATGCCGCACCCGGAGCACGCCGTCGAGCCCCTCATCGGGTCCGGCCGCACCGACGGCCTTCCCTTCTTCACCTCGATCCTCAAGAAGCTGGTCAACGCATGAGCCGGACGCCTCTGGACACGGTCGAGCACGCGACCGCGACCCCCGACGTCGAGCTGCCCTGGGCCGAACTCGGCCTGAAGAAGGACGAGTACGAGAGGGTCGTGGAGATCCTCGGCCGCCGGCCCACCGGTGCCGAGCTGGCCATGTACTCCGTCATGTGGTCCGAGCACTGCTCGTACAAGTCGTCGAAGGTGCACCTGCGCCAGTTCGGCGAGAAGGCCCCCCAGTCGGACGCCCTGCTCGTCGGCATCGGCGAGAACGCCGGTGTCGTGGACGTCGGCCAGGGCTACGCGGTCACCTTCAAGGTCGAGTCGCACAACCACCCCTCCTACGTCGAGCCCTACCAGGGCGCGGCCACGGGTGTGGGCGGCATCGTGCGCGACATCATCGCGATGGGCGCGCGCCCGGTCGCGGTGGTCGACCCGCTGCGCTTCGGCGCCGCGGACCACCCCGACACCAAGCGCGTCCTCCCGGGCGTCGTCGCCGGCATCGGCGGCTACGGCAACTGCCTGGGCCTGCCCAACATCGGCGGCGAGGTCGTCTTCGACTCCTGCTACCAGGGCAACCCGCTGGTCAACGCCGGTGCCATCGGCGTCATGCGGCACGAGGACATCCACCTCGCGAAGGCGTCCGGCGCGGGCAACAAGGTCATCCTGTACGGGGCTCGCACCGGCGGCGACGGCATCGGTGGCGCGTCGATCCTCGCGTCCGAGACCTTCGACGACGCCAAGCCTTCGAAGCGTCCGGCGGTCCAGGTCGGCGACCCCTTCCAGGAGAAGCTGCTCATCGAGTGCACCCTGGAGGCGTTCAAGGAGAAGCTGGTCGTCGGCATCCAGGACCTCGGCGCCGCGGGCCTGTCCTGCGCCACGTCCGAGCTGGCGTCGAACGGCTCGGGCGGCATGCGCGTCACCCTGGACGACGTCCCGCTCCGCGACTCGACCCTCTCTCCCGAGGAAATCCTCATGAGCGAGTCGCAGGAACGCATGTGCGCGGTCGTGGAGCCGGAGAAGGTCGACCGATTCCTGGAGATCTGCGAGAAGTGGGACGTCATCGCGACCGTCATCGGTGAGGTCACCGACGGCGACCGCCTGGAGATCTACTGGCACGGCGGCAAGATCGTCGACGTGGACCCGCGCACGGTGGCCCACGAGGGTCCGACGTACGAGCGCCCGTACGCCCGCCCGTCCTGGCAGGACGCGCTGCAGGCGGACGACGCGAACAAGCTGTCACGGCCGGCGACTTCGGACGAACTGAAGCAGCAGGTCCTGAAGCTGGTCGCCTCCCCGAACCAGGCCTCCAAGAAGTGGATCACCTCGCAGTACGACCACTTCGTGCAGGGCAACACGGTGCTGGCCCAGCCCGAGGACTCCGGGATGATCCGCATCGACGAGGCGAGCGGCCTCGGCGTGGCGATCGCGACGGACGGCAACGGGCGGTACGCGAAGCTGGACCCTTACGCGGGCGCGCAGTTGGCGCTCGCGGAGGCCTACCGCAACGTGGCGACGACGGGCGCGAAGCCGCTGGCGGTGTCGGACTGCCTGAACTTCGGCTCGCCCGAGGACCCGGCGGTGATGTGGCAGTTCGCGGAGGCCGTGCGCGGACTCGCCGACGCTTGCCAGCAGTTGGGCACCCCCGTGACGGGCGGCAACGTCTCCCTCTACAACCAGACGGGCGAGGTGGCCATCCACCCCACCCCGGTCGTGGCGGTCCTCGGCGTGATCGACGATGTCGCGCGCCGCACGCCGGTCGCCTTCCAGGAGGAGGGCCAGCTGCTCTACCTCCTCGGCGACACGGGTGAGGAGTTCGGCGGCTCGGCCTGGTCGCAGGTCGTCCACGACCACCTGGGCGGCCTGCCGCCCCAGGTTGACCTGGAGCGGGAACGCCTCCTCGCCGAGATCCTGATCTCCGCCTCCCGCGACGGCATGATCGACTCCGCGCACGACCTGTCCGACGGCGGCCTCATCCAGGCCGTGGTCGAGTCCGCGCTGCTCGGCGGCAAGGGCGCGCGACTCATCGTCCCCGACGGGCTCGACGCCTTCACCTTCCTCCTCTCCGAGTCGGCGGGCCGCGCGCTCGTCGCCGTACCGCGCTCCGAGGAGGTCCGCTTCAACGACATGTGCGGCGCGCGGGGCCTGCCGGTCACGCGGATCGGTGTCGTGGACGGTGACGCCGTGGAGCTCCAGGGAGAGTTCACGCTCCCCCTGGCGGAACTGCGTGAGGCGCACGAGAACACGATCCCGGCGCTGCTCAAGTAGGCATCAGCCGTACGGCCCCGAAGCCCCCGCCCGGTCACCGGGCGGGGGCTTCGCCGTACGCGCCCCCGACGCAGCCCCGACCCACAACGCACCCCGCATAGGCTGCACCCATGCCCCCGGCCAGAAAACGCCCCCGCACCTACGACCCCGCCAAGATCCGCGCCGCCGTGCTCGCACAGTTCGGGCATGTACGGGACGCCGTACGCACGTTGACGCCCGAGCAGCTCGCGTTGCCGACGCGGCTGGGGCAGTGGAGCGTACGGGAGTTGGTGGCGCACACCGGGATGGCGCCGGCGGCCGTGGTGCGGCTGCTCGACGAACCGGAGCCGGCGCGGCGGGACGCGGCGCTGATGGACTGGCTGCCCGCGATCGCCGACGCGGCCGACGACATCGCCGACACGGCCCGGCTGCGGGCCGAGCAGCACACGGACCTGGACAGCCATCTCGCGGACATCGAGCGGGAGTTCACCGCCCGCATCGCCGACGAGCCCGACAGCCGGCTGCTCCCCACCAGCGCGGGCGCCCTGACACTGGCCGACTATCTCGTCACCCGCACCGTGGAACTCGTCGTCCACACCGACGACCTGAACGCCGCCGTCCCCGGCCTGGACATCCCGTACGACCGCCAGGCCCTCGCCGCCTGCACCCGCCTCCTCGCCGACGCGCTCGCCGCCAAGGCGCCCGGCGGCTCGACGGAGGTGCGGATTCCGCCGTACGCCGTGGTGCAGTGCGTGGAGGGGCCGAGGCATACGCGCGGTACCCCGCCCAACGTCGTCGAGACCGACCCGCTCACCTGGATCCGGCTCGCGACCGGGCGGGTGGAGTGGAAGGATGCCGTCCATGACGCCAAGGTCAGCGCCAGCGGGGAGCGGGCGGATCTCGGGCCGTTGCTGCCGCTGCTTCGCTGACGGACGGGCACATGACAACAGAGTCATAACGGGGCCGAACCCATCGCCCGTCCCGCGCGTCAAAGAGCCATGAAGCGGACGACGAAGAACATGACGTACGCCGCCGCGGCCCTGGCCGGCACGACCGTCCTGGCCGCCTGCGGCACGGAGTCCGGCAGCGGCCGCGGCGCGGTCGGCGGCGAGGGCGACACCACCAAGGACATCTCCACCATCGCGGACACCTCCTGGCTGCCCCAGAGCGTGACCGTCGACGGCAAGAAGTACGACCTGCCCAAGGGCGACTCCTTCGATCTCGAGGACGCCCACATCACCTTCAAGCCCGGCGCGGCCGAGCCCGACGTCGGCGGGGGCGAGTCCGGCGGCACGGTGGGCTGCAACCACTTCGGTGCCGACGTCGACATCGAGGGCGACACCGTGAAGGTCTCCGACCTCGCGATGACGATGATCGGCTGCGAGGGAGCCGTCGGGGAGTTCGAGGAGAAGTTCGTCAGCGTCTTCGAGGGCAACCTCAAGGCCGCCATGGAAGAGCGCGACGGCACCAAGACCCTCACCCTGACCAGCGGCAAGGGCGACCGCATCACCCTCCGCGAGGGCGCCGCCGAGACCGCCCCCGCGCTCAAGGGCACCCGGTGGACGATCGACACCCTGCTGTCGGGGAAGAGTGACGACTCGACCGCCGTGTCCCTGCCCGAAAAGGCGAAGGCCCACCTCACCCTCACCAAGAACAACACCGTCACCGGCAGCATCGGCTGCAACACCTTCAACGCCAAGGCCACCGTCAAGGACGGCACCATCGAGATCGGCCCTCTCGCGACCACCCGCATGGTGTGCTCGGGGCCCGTCATGAAGACCGAGCGGGAACTGACCGAAATCCTCGCCGGCAAGGTCTCCTACCAGCAGAAACACAAGTCCCTGACGATCACCGCGGCCTCCGGCGAGGGCCTCGTGGCGCGGGCGAAGTAAGCAAGCCCACTCTTCACGAATTCGGACCAGTGGTCGATCTCGCCTACACTCGGTGGCGTGCCACGTGGTGACGGTCGACTCAATCATGATCTGCTCCCCGGTGAGAAAGGCCCCCAGGACGCTTGCGGCGTCTTCGGTGTCTGGGCTCCGGGCGAAGAGGTCGCCAAGCTCACTTACTTCGGGCTCTACGCCCTCCAGCATCGGGGTCAGGAATCCGCGGGGATCGCGGTCAGCAACGGCTCCCAGATCCTCGTCTTCAAGGACATGGGCCTGGTCTCCCAGGTCTTCGACGAGACCTCGCTCGGTTCGCTCCAGGGTCACATCGCGGTCGGTCACGCCCGCTACTCGACCACCGGCGCTTCCGTGTGGGAGAACGCCCAGCCGACCTTCCGCGCAACCGCGCACGGCTCCATCGCGCTCGGCCACAACGGCAACCTGGTCAACACGGCCCAGCTCGCCGAGATGGTCGCCGACCTGCCCAAGCAGGAGGGCCGCACTCCGCGCGTCGCGGCCACCAACGACACCGACCTGCTCACGGCGCTGCTCGCCGCCCAGGTCGACGAGGACGGCAAGCCGCTGACCATCGAGGAGGCCGCCCACTCGGTCCTCCCGCAGGTGCTCGGCGCCTTCTCCCTCGTCTTCATGGACGAGAACACGCTCTACGCCGCCCGCGACCCGCAGGGCATCCGCCCGCTGGTCCTCGGCCGCCTGGAGCGCGGCTGGGTGGTCGCCTCCGAGTCCGCCGCCCTCGACATCTGCGGCGCGGCCTACGTACGCGAGATCGAGCCGGGCGAGTTCGTCGCCATCGACGAGAACGGCCTGCGAACGTCCCGATTCGCGGAAGCGAAGCCCAAGGGCTGCGTCTTCGAGTACGTCTACCTCGCCCGCCCGGACACCGACATCGCCGGCCGGAACGTGTACCTCAGCCGGGTCGAGATGGGCCGCCGCCTCGCGAAGGAAGCGCCGGTCGACGCCGACCTCGTCATACCGACCCCGGAGTCCGGCACCCCGGCCGCCATCGGCTACGCGGAAGCGTCCGGCATCCCCTTCGGTGCCGGTCTTGTGAAGAACGCCTACGTCGGCCGTACGTTCATCCAGCCCTCCCAGACGATCCGCCAGCTCGGCATCCGGCTGAAGCTGAATCCGCTGAAGGAAGTCATCAAGGGCAAGCGCCTGGTCGTCGTCGACGACTCGATCGTGCGCGGCAACACCCAGCGGGCCCTGGTCCGCATGCTCCGCGAGGCGGGCGCCGCCGAGGTCCACATCCGGATCTCCTCGCCGCCCGTGAAGTGGCCGTGCTTCTTCGGTATCGACTTCGCCACCCGCGCCGAGCTCATCGCCAACGGCATGACCATCGACGAGATCGGCACCTCGCTGGGCGCCGACTCCCTGGCGTACATCTCCCTCGACGGCATGATCGAGGCGACCACCATCGCCAAGCCGAACCTCTGCCGCGCCTGCTTCGACGGCGAGTACCCGATGGAGCTCCCGGACCCCGAGCTGCTCGGCAAGCAGCTCCTGGAGACCGAGCTGGCCGCAGGGCCCGCCGCCACGGCCGCGGCCGACGCGATCCGTCGCCCGTAAGCCACGTAGAAACCAACCCGAAAGATCCCAGGCAATGTCTGAGACTCATGCTGCTTCCGGTGCTTCCTACGCGGCTGCCGGCGTCGACATCGAAGCGGGCGACCGCGCCGTCGAGCTGATGAAGGAGTGGGTGAAGAAGACGCAGCGCCCCGAGGTCCTCGGCGGCCTCGGCGGTTTCGCCGGCCTCTTCGACGCGTCCGCCCTCAAGCGCTACGAGCGTCCGCTGCTCGCGTCCGCCACCGACGGCGTCGGCACCAAGGTCGACATCGCGCGCCAGATGGGCGTCTACGACACCATCGGCCACGACCTGGTCGCCATGGTGATGGACGACATCGTGGTGTGCGGCGCCGAGCCGCTGTTCATGACCGACTACATCTGCGTCGGCAAGGTCCACCCCGAGCGGGTGGCCGCCATCGTGAAGGGCATCGCCGAGGGCTGCGTCCTCGCCGGCACCGCTCTGGTCGGCGGCGAGACCGCCGAGCACCCCGGCCTGCTCGGCCCGGACGACTTCGACGTCGCCGGCGCCGGCACGGGCGTGGTGGAGGCCGACCGGCTGCTCGGCCCGGATCGTATCCGTACGGGTGACACGGTGATCGCCATGGCGGCCTCCGGCCTTCACTCGAACGGGTACTCGCTCGTACGGCATGTCCTGCTGGAACGCGCGGGCATGGCGCTGGACACCCAGATCGCCGAGTTCGGCCGCACCCTCGGCGAGGAGCTGCTTGAGCCCACCAAGATCTACTCGCTGGACTGCCTGGCGCTGACCCGGACGACGGATGTGCACGCGTTCAGCCATGTCACCGGCGGTGGACTGGCGGCCAACCTCGCCCGCGTCATCCCGGACGAGCTGCACGCGATCGTCGACCGCTCCACCTGGACCCCGGCACCGGTGTTCGACCTCGTCGGCAGGACCGGCGACGTCGAGCTGCTGGAGCTGGAGAAGACCCTCAACATGGGCGTGGGCATGATCGCGATCGTCCCGGAGGAAGCGTCGGACGTGGCCCTGGCGACCCTGGCCGACCGCGGTGTCGAGGCATGGGTGGCCGGCGAGATCACGGACCGCGGCGACCACGCCACGGGTGCGGAGCTGGTCGGCGCGTATGCACCCTGACCAGGCCCCGGGTCGGCGCCTGCGAAGGCAGCGCAAAACCCGGTCCTACGGGTAACCGCTCAGGACCGGGTCAGGCACTGCTCGACAGTCAAGCGCCGCGGCGTTGTTGTTGCGACGTGGGACCGGACTCGTCGTCCTCTTCGTCCTCGTCGTCGTTGTAGAGATCCGCGTACTGCGCGTACGGGTCGTCGTCGTCTTCGTCGTCCTCGAACGGCTCGCCGTTCGGCGGCTGGTTCGAAGTCGAAGCGCCCAGCTCGCTGGCCAGACGCGACAGGTCAGTCCCGCCGCTGTTGTACTTCAGCTGGCGGGCGACCTTCGTCTGCTTGGCCTTGGCCCGGCCGCGCCCCATGGCTCGACCCCCTCGGTGACGGGGCTCGACGGCCCCAGAGTCTCGACACGCGTTCATGATCTGGAACGGACTCTCCGTGGAGAGGCCGGTCCGTAGGGCTTCCACGGTACCTGAGCCCGCGCCCATACGGTACGTCGCCCGCAGCAGCCGCGTGTGCACAGGACCTTTGAGGCGCCCCGTCCTCGCTGGTCAACCGCGATTTTAACCACTTCCTGGCGGTCGACCCGCCGATGGAAGTGAGAGTTCTCTCTAAGTGCCCACCGACGGGTACCGGCCAAACCTCCCGGACCGGCCCGGGCGCACTCAGCGTCCGCGCGCCGCCGCCGCTTCGTGCATTCGCTGCTCGGCGATCCGGTCGGCCGCGGCGGCCGGCGGAATGCCATCCGCCTTCGCACGTGCGAATATTGCCAGCGTGGTGTCGTAGATCTGCGCCGCCTTCGCCTTGCACCGCTCGAAGTCGAAGCCGTGCAGTTCGTCGGCGACCTGGATGACACCGCCCGCGTTCACCACATAGTCGGGCGCGTACAGGATGTGGCGGTCGGCCAGGTCCTTCTCGACGCCCGGGTGGGCCAGCTGGTTGTTGGCGGCGCCGCACACGATCTCGGCGGTGAGCACCGGCACGGTGTCGTCGTTGAGCGCGCCGCCCAGCGCGCAGGGGGCGTAGATGCCGAGCCCGTCGACGCGGATCAGCGCCTCGGTGTCCGGGACGGCCCGCACGGTGTCGTACCGCTCGGTCATCTGCTGTACGGCCTCCTCGCGCACGTCGGTCACGAAGACCTCGGCGCCCTCCGCGACCAGGTGCTCCACCAGGTGGCGGCCGACCTTGCCGACGCCTGCGATGCCGATCCGCCTGGCCCGCAGCGAGGGGTCGCCCCACAGATGTTGGGCGCTGGCCCGCATGCCCTGGTAGACGCCGTACGCGGTGAGGACGGAGGAGTCGCCGGCGCCGCCGTTCTCGGGTGAGCGGCCGGTGGTCCAGCGGCAGGCGCGGTGGACGACGTCCATGTCGGCGACGTACGTGCCGACGTCGCACGCGGTGACGTACCGGCCGCCGAGCGAGGCCACGAAACGCCCGTAGGCGAGCAGCAGCTCCTCGGTCTTGTCGCGCTCGGGGTCACCGATGATCACGGCCTTGCCGCCGCCGTGGTCGAGCCCGGCCATGGCGTTCTTGTACGACATCCCGCGCGAGAGGTTGAGCGCGTCGGCGACGGCCGCCTCCTCGCTGGCGTACGGGTAGAAGCGCGTACCGCCGAGCGCGGGGCCCAGGGCGGTGGAGTGGATGGCGATGACGGCCTTGAGGCCGCTGGCTCGGTCCTGGCAGAGCACGACTTGCTCATGACCCCCCTGGTCCGAATGGAACAGGGTGTGCAGGACGCCGTCGGTTACGTCGGTCACGGTGGTGACTCCTGGGTAAGTAGCGGCGGTTGGGACGAGCTCCCGTAAGGGTGGCGGGGGCAGCTAGCACGAGATTAGAGCCTGTACGCCCCGCCGACCGCGACGTGCTCAGGATCACCTACTCCCGGAGTACGCCCGTGCGACGATTTGCATAGTTTTCCCGCACGTTTGTGAGCGGGTTTCGCAGGTTTTCCTGGCAGAGGGCGGGGGAGGGAGCAGGCGTGCCCAAGGTGTCCTCGGTGATCGTCCCGTACGCGACCTATCTGCGTGTGTACGAACCGCTGGCCGCCTTCCCGGAGCGGGAGCGCGACCACTGGACGCGGTACGCCCGGCGCCCCGACCGTCCCACGTACCAGGACGAACTCCGCCGCGCGCTGGCCGACTTGCTGCCCACGCCGCCCGTCCCGGTGCCGGTGCACGAGAGCCGAGACGCCTTCGTGCTGGAGGTAGACGGGGTGGTCTGCGTCTGCCCCTGGCGCACCCGGCTGCGCGGCTGGCAGGCGCTCGGAGATCTCGCCGAGGAGCTGCCGCCGCCCGTCCTGGACGCGGTCCTGCCGCCCGTCGTACGGCGCCAGGCGGCCCAGGACTACGAGCGCTGGCTGGCCCGCAACCCCGACGCCCGGCCATGGATCCGCACCTCGACCTGGCAGGTGCCGCTGCACTGGTTCGTGCTGGTCGCGGACGAGGAGCGGCGTTTCGACAAGGGCTCCGGCGAGGCTCCGCCGATGCTGCGCTACCGCACGCCGATGGTGCAGGCCCGGCGGCGGGTGGCGCGGGCGCTCAGGACCCTGAAGGACACCATCGACGAGGGGCCGCTGATCGACGGCCTGCTGGACGTGGGGCGCTGGCTGGAGGAGTTCCATCCCCGCTCGCTGGTCGAGCTGGACTACGGCGGCCTGGTGCACACCCTGCCGCCCGGCGAGCTGGAGGACGACCACTCGGCCGCCGACGTGGCCGAGGGGATCGCGGCGCTGCGGCAGGGGGACGGCGAGGCGGCGGGCGAGGCGTACGGCCGGCTCGTGGAGCGGTGGCGGTCGGTGCGGGACCGGCGGTCGGCGAACTGACATCCGGAGTTTGATCGTCGTTCGGCGATATGACGCCTGACCTGCGGTCGGGGAACTGACGTTTGACCTGACGCCCGTTTTGGGGTTTCGTCCTCGTCCTGAGGTTCCTGAGGTTTCGTCAACATGGGGCGTTGGTCCCGATCCGGGCTTATGTCTCAAGCGTGACGGACCGCACGTACGCGGCCCTTGCCTCCCTTGCCCCTCCTCATGTCAAAATAGGACAAGGAGTCCGGGGAGGACTCCTCCGTCCGACTGTGCTCCACTATGGGCGGAATCTCAGCATTGCCTGCTTTGGGGGGTCTTGTGACTCCTGATCGTCCTGTGACTGATCGTCACAGCGGCGTGACTGTCCGCTATGGCATGGTCCATCGGCTTCCGTCGCCGATGAACACCTGGGGGGCAATTCCATCGGTTTGGCCGACGCGGCTGGACAGATGGTGTAGTTGTAGTGCCGAGGACAAGCCGTTCGTCCTATAACCGACTCGACCCGCGTCCGCCATTTCGGGCAACGCGGGTCAAGGTGCAGAATTTAGAGGAAAGAACCGAGAAGGTTCGGTTCTCCCGAGGAGGCCGCTCATGACCGCTCGCACCCCTGATGCCGAGCCGCTGCTGACCCCGGCTGAGGTCGCCACCATGTTCCGTGTGGACCCTAAGACGGTCACGCGGTGGGCGAAGGCCGGGAAGCTTACATCGATCCGCACGCTCGGCGGGCACCGCCGCTACCGCGAGGCGGAGGTCCGTGCTCTGCTCGCGGGCATTCCGCAGCAGCGCAGCGAAGCCTGAACAACTGAATAAACCGGGCAAACCGGCTGGTCCCCCACTGGCCGAGGCGTTCGGAAACCTAGCTCCACACGACGCGGGTTCTGCCCCAACGGAACCCACGCCCGAGCTCCACAGAGCTTATGAAGCACATCACAGGGTGCGTCGTCGATCGCGCTGGACTCCGCCGGGTCCAGCGCGATCTTTTTTGTGCCCTGTCGTGGCTGGTCCGGCCGCCTCTGTGAGTGGCCTTGTCGGAGTCTGGGGAGGGGTGTCGGATCTCCTGTGTGCGGGCTCTGGGGGATGCCTCAGGCAGGTGCAATTGCACATATTAAATTGAACAGTTGTAGGAGCTGGGTAAGAACCGGGGTTTGAAAAACTCATCCGGTGACACCCGTCACATGCCAGGGTCCTTGTCGCCCCTGTCTCCTGTGCGCTATTGGGCGCCGCACGTTCCATCGTCCCACCACGGGACCGTCGTTGAGCCGGGCGTTCGTCACGCGGGCGAGGGGCTCTCGTCCTCCACGGCCTCCTGAGGATCCCGGGCGGTCCGTGGGGCCGTGTCCATGGCCAGCCGCAACAGGTGGTGGCAGATCGGGCAGTGGCGCGTCAGATGGCGATACGACGAGGCGGCCGCCAGATGCGCACGAAGCAACGCCCGCGTCTCATGCCTCGCCGATGCCGCCATACCCCACCTCCACAGAACCGCCCGGGAAGCGCCCTTGCTCTCTGAGTACCGAGCGACGGAGACGCCGTCAAGACGGCGTCAGGGGGGCGCCGGAAAGCAGGACGGGAGCACGGCAAAGCCCGGGTCCGAAGACCCGGGCTTTGCTGTTGCTGCGGTCCTGACGGGATTTGAACCCGCGGCCTCCACCTTGACAGGGTGGCGAGCACTCCAAACTGCTCCACAGGACCTGGTTTCGCGGCACTTGGTGGTGCGTTGTGCTGCGAGAAGAGACTGTACAGGAGGGGCGCCGCCTGGTCGAACTCACTTAGGGTGCGGGGCCGGTTACGGTGCAGCCGCGTCGATCGCCTTCACGATGCGCTTGTCGGAGACGGGATACGCCGTGCCGAGCGCGTGGGCGAAGTAGCTGACCCGGAGCTCCTCGATCATCCAGCGGATGTCCAGGACGGACGAGGGCACCGGCCGGCCCTGCGGCATCTGCTCCAGCAGCCACGCGTACTCGTCCCGCATCTCGTGGACCTTCTCCATGCGCGTGGTGTCCCGCTGGACGTTCGTCGGCATCTGCTGGAGCCGACGGTCCGCGGCCACCAGGTACCGCATCAGATCCGGCAGCCGCCGCGTCCCCGCCTCCGTCACGAAGCCCGGCTTCACGAGGCCGTCCAGCTGCGCCCGTACGTCCGCCAGGTTCGGCAGCAGCGCGGGGCTCCGTACGGCCTTCAGACGGCGCTCACAGGCCTGCCACGCGGCGAGGACCTGCTGCACCTGATCCACCGTACGGACCGTCGTGTCGACGATCTCGGCGCGGACCTTGTCGTACAGCTTCCGGTACGACTCCTCGTCCCAGACCGGCCCGCCGAAGTCGCCGATCAGCTTGTCCGCCGCGGCCATCGCGCAGTCGTCGAACAGGGCCTGGATGGAGCCGTGCGGATTGGCGGACAGGGCGAGCTTCTGGGCGTTCGTCAGCTTCTCGGACGCGAACTTCGCCGGGTTCACCGGGATGTTGCGGAGGATCAGCCGCCGCGTGCCCTTCCACATGGCCTGCTGCTGCTCCGCCTCCGTGTCGAAGAGGCGCACGGAGACGGTGTCGCCGTCGTCGACCAGCGCCGGGTACGCCTTCACGGGCTGCCCCGCCCGCCGGGTCTCGAAGACGCGGGTGAGGGAGCCGATCGTCCACTCGGTCAGGCCCTTGCGCTCCAGGGACTCGCCGCCCTGGCGTTCGGCGGTGGCCGCCGCGGCTTGCGAGAGGGCTTTCCTCGCCTTCGGCTTCAGCTGGAGCTTCAGGGTCTCCAGGTCCTTGTCCTCGGCCAGCTTGCGGCGCCGCTCGTCGACGATCCGGAAGGTGATCCGGAGGTGGTCGGGGACCTTGGACCAGTCGAAGTCGTCCGCGGTGAAGGGAACGCCCACCATGCGCTTCAGCTCGCGGGCCATGGTGGTGGTGAGGGGTTCCTGGAGCGGGACCGCCGTGTCGAGGAAGCGCTTCGCGAAGTTCGGCGCCGGCACGTAGTTGCGGCGGATCGGCTTCGGGAGGGAGCGGATGAGTTCGGTGACGACTTCCTCCCGCAATCCCGGGATCTGCCAGTCGAAGCCCTCGTCCGTGACCTGGTTCAGGACCTGGAGCGGGATGTGGACGGTCACACCGTCGGCGTCCGCGCCCGGCTCGAACTGGTACGTCACCCGGAACTTCAGGTTTCCCTGCCGCCAGGAGTCCGGATAGTCGTCCTTGGTGACCGCCTCCGCGGACTCCCGGATGAGCATCTCGCGCTCGAAGTCGAGGAAGTCGGGCTGCTCATGCCGCTTGTGCTTCCACCAGGAGTCGAAGTGGGCGCCGGAGACGACGTGTTCGGGGACCTTCTGGTCGTAGAAGTCGAAGAGCGTCTCGTCGTCGACGAGGATGTTCCGGCGCCGGGCGCGATGCTCCAGCTCCTCGACCTCGCTGAGGAGCTTGCGGTTGTCGGCGAAGAACTTGTGGTGCGTGCGCCAGTCGCCCTCGACGAGCGCGTTGCGGATGAACAGCTCGCGGGACGCCTCCGGGTCGATCCGGCCGTAGTTGACCTTGCGGTCGGCGATGATCGGGACGCCGTAGAGCGTGACCTTCTCGTACGCCATCACCGCGGCCTGGTCCTTCTCCCAGTGCGGTTCGCTGTACGTCCGCTTGAGCAGGTGCTCGGCGAGGGGTTCGACCCACTCGGGCTCGATGCGGGCGTTGACGCGGGCCCAGAGGCGGCTGGTCTCCACCAGTTCGGCGGACATCACGAAGCGCGGGGGCTTCTTGAAGAGGGCGGAGCCGGGGAAGATCGCGAACTTGGCGCTCCGGGCGCCCAGGTACTCGTTCTTCGCGCCGTCCTTCACGTCCTTCATGCCGATGTGGGAGAGGAGCCCCGCGAGGAGGGAGACGTGGACCCGCTGCTCGGGCGCGTCCTCCTCGTTCAGATGGATGCCCATCTGCTTCGCGACCGTTCTCAACTGCGTATAGATGTCCTGCCATTCGCGGATGCGCAGGAAGTTCAGGTACTCCTGCTTGCACATCCGGCGGAAGGACGACGAGCCGCGTTCCTTCTGCTGCTCGCGGATGTACCGCCACAGGTTGAGATAGGCGAGGAAGTCGCTGGTCTCGTCCTTGAAGCGGGCGTGCTGCTGGTCGGCCTGCGTCTGCTTGTCGGCCGGGCGCTCGCGCGGGTCCTGGATGGACAGGGCGGCGGCTATGACCATGACCTCGCGGACACAGCCGTTCTTGTCGGCCTCCAGGACCATCCGGGCCAGCCGGGGGTCGACGGGCAGCTGGGCGAGCTTGCGGCCGGTGTCGGTGAGGCGCTTGCGCGAGTCCTTCTGGGTGGGGTCCAACGCGCCCAGTTCCTGGAGGAGTTGGACGCCGTCGCGGATGTTGCGGTGGTCCGGCGGGTCGATGAAGGGGAACTTCTCGATCTCGCCGAGGCCGGCGGCGGTCATCTGCAGGATGACGGACGCGAGGTTCGTACGCAGGATCTCCGCGTCCGTGAACTCCGGACGGGCCTCGAAGTCCTCCTCGCTGTAGAGGCGGATGCAGATGCCGTCGGACGTACGGCCGCAGCGGCCCTTGCGCTGGTTGGCGCTGGCCTGGGAGATCGGCTCGATGGGGAGCCGCTGCACCTTCGTGCGATGGCTGTACCGGCTGATGCGGGCGAAGCCGGGGTCGATGACGTACTTGATGCCCGGGACGGTGAGGGAGGTCTCGGCGACGTTGGTCGCCAGAACGATCCTGCGGCCGGTGTGGGGCTGGAAGACGCGATGCTGCTCCGCGTGGGAGAGCCGGGCGTAGAGGGGGAGGACCTCCGTGAACCGGTAGTTCTTCTTCACGAGCGCGTCTGCGGTGTCGCGGATCTCCCTCTCTCCCGAGAGGAAGACGAGGATGTCGCCCTTGCCTTCCCCCTGAAGCTCCTCGACGGCATCACAGATCGCGGTGATCTGGTCGCGGTCGGAGTCGTCGCCGTCTTCCTCCAGGAGCGGCCGGTAACGCACCTCGACGGGATACGTACGCCCGCTGACCTCGATGATCGGGGCGTCGCCGAAGTGCCGGGAGAAGCGCTCGGGGTCGATGGTGGCCGAGGTGATGACGACCTTGAGGTCGGGCCGCTTCGGCAGCAACTGCGCGAGATACCCGAGCAGGAAGTCGATGTTGAGGGACCGCTCGTGGGCCTCGTCGATGATGATCGTGTCGTAGGCGCGCAGCTCGCGGTCGGTCTGGATCTCGGCGAGCAGGATGCCGTCGGTCATCAGTTTGATGAAGGTGGCGTCCGGGTTGACCTGGTCGGTGAACCGCACCTTCCAGCCGACGGCCTCGCCGAGCGGGGTGTCCAGCTCCTCCGCCACCCGCTCGGCGACGGTACGCGCGGCGATCCGCCGGGGCTGCGTGTGCCCGATCATGCCGCGCACGCCCCGGCCGAGCTCCACGCAGATCTTCGGGATCTGCGTGGTCTTCCCGGAGCCGGTCTCACCGGCGACGATCACGACCTGGTGGTCGCGGATGGCGTCGGCGATGTCGTCGCGCTTCTGGCTGACGGGCAGCTGCGGGGGGTAGGTGACGGCGGGTACCCGGGCCCGTCGCTCGCCCATCCGCTGTTCGGCCTTGGCGACCTCGGCCTCGATCTCGGCGAGAACGGCGGCCCGGGCCTCCGGCTTGCGGATCTTGCGGGCACCTTCGAGCCGCCGGCCGAGCCGGTGCGCGTCGCGCAGCGACAGTTCGGCCAGACGGGGGGCGAGGGCGCCGAGGGCGGGGGCGCCGGTGGCGGGGTGCGTAGACATACGCCGTCCAGGATCTCATCCCGGGGAAATCCGTGGCGAACGCTTTTGTTTCCGGAAAAATGATCAAGGGCCCGCTCGCTGAGCGGGCCCTTGGGCTGTGGCTGGGGCCGGGGTCGAACCGGCGACCTATCGCTTTTCAGGCGATCGCTCGTACCAACTGAGCTACCCAGCCGCGAGGTTCCAAAAGAAACCTCAGCGGTCCTGACGGGATTTGAACCCGCGGCCTCCACCTTGACAGGGTGGCGAGCACTCCAAACTGCTCCACAGGACCAAGCGATGCGTACGACAGTGTCGCACACGGTGTTGCGTGCCCCCAACGGGATTCGAACCCGTGCTACCGCCTTGAAAGGGCGGCGTCCTAGGCCGCTAGACGATGAGGGCTATCGGCCCGCCTGGGCGCCTCTCAGCGCGTCGGGGACGTGAGAAGCATATGGGATGGCGAGAGGTATCGCCAAAACGGTTTACGGGGACGTGGTCGCGGGGGTGGGAGTGGGGGAGGGCGACGGAGACGGGGTCGGGGTGGGTGACGGGGCGGCTCCCGGCTGGTTCTCCTCCGGCAGGTGGCGGGCCACCTCCGCCGTCGTCAGGCCCAGGCCGCCCAGCCTGATCTCGTCCCAAGCCTGGAGGCGGCGGGTGTCCCGGTCGAAGTAGAGGATCGACGTCTCGATCGGGTCGGGGTACTTGCCCTCGATCGCGCGCAGGCCGCTGCCGCCCGTGGAGCCCTCGATGCGCAGACGGGTGCCGAACGGCATGACCTCCATCTCGGAGTGGTGGAGGTGGCCCGCCAGGACCAGCGGCACCTGGCCGTCCGTCTCGCGGGCCGCGGACGGCTCATGGGCCACGGCCACGTCGACCGGCTTCCCGGCGGCCTTCTGGTCGCGCAGGGCGGAGGCCAGCCGGGCGCCCGCCAGTTCCTGCGACTGCTCGGCGCCGATCTCGTTCGTGCGGTCGGGGGTGAACTGGGGATCGCCGATGCCCGCGAAGCGCAGGCCCGCGACGGACACTGCGCTGCCGTCGTCGAGGACGTGGACGTTCTTCATACGCTCCAGATAGCGCTGGGTGATCATGGAGTCGTGGTTGCCCCGGACCCAGACGTACGGGGCGCCCAGGTCCTCGATCGGGTCCAGGAAGCCGTTCTCGGCGGCCGTGCCGTGGTCCATCGTGTCGCCGGAGTCGACGATCACGTTCACCTCGTACTGCTTGACCAGCGAGGCGATGATCTTCCAGCTCGCCGGGTTGAGGTGGATGTCCGAGACGTGCAGGACCCGGATCGTGGTCGGGTCGGGCTGGTAGGCCGGGAGCGTGGACGTGGCGTCGTACAGCTTCGTCACGTTGGTGACGAGACGCGCCAACTCCTTCTGATAGACATCGAATTCGGTGACGATGCTGCGTGCGTCGCCGACCAGGGAGGGTGCGGAGGAGAGCAGGCCGGAGAACTTGGGCTCGAGGACCGAGTTCGGGTTCCAGGTGGCGAAGGCCGTGCCGCCGGACGCGGCGAGGAGGGTGAGGGCGAGGCCGCCGGCCGCGAGGGCGCGGCGGGGGCGGCGGTAGACCGCGAGGCCGAGGGCGGTGGCGCCGGCGACGACGGCGACACAGGAGCGTACGGCGAGGTCGAGCGTGCCGCGGCCGACGTCCTCGCCGACTTCGTCCTGGAGGCCGGAGAGGCGTTCGGGGTGGTCGACGAGGGCCTGGGAGCGGACCGGGTCGAGCTGGTCGACGTTCACGTCCAGGCGGACCGGGGCGATGTGGCTGTCCAGTTGCAGCGCGCCGAGCGGTGAGACGTTGATCTTCGTGCCGCCGGCGAGTGAGGGGCGCAGGGTCATGGTGGTGTCCATGGGCCCGACGGGAACCCGGACGTTCCCGACGATCAGCAGCCCCAGCCAGGCGCCCAGCAGCACGACCGCGACCAGCCCCAGGGCGCGGGTCCAGGGGTGCGGCTGGGGGACGAGTTCGACGGCGGGGTGCGGGCGGCGGGAACGGTAGCGGCGGGTGAGCGCACGCGATGCCCGGCGTACGCGGTTCAGGGCGGCGACGTTGGGGACGCGGGCGGCCATTGGTCCCGTATGCCCAAGTCCGGCAGCGGATATGCGGGGCGGCGGTGACTCTCATACCGTCGCAGTGACTCTCCTACGACCGTTCCGTACCGGACAATGGCCCTGTGCTGGAGATGACACGCGAGGAGTTCGAGGAACTGGTCGCCGAGGCGCTGGACCGTATCCCGCCGGAGCTGACGCGGCTGATGGACAACGTCGCGGTGTTCGTCGAGGACGAACCGCCCGTGGACGATCCCGAGCTGCTCGGCCTGTACGAGGGGACTCCGCTGACCGATCGCGGGGAGTGGTACGCCGGGGTGCTGCCGGACCGGATCACGATCTACCGGGGGCCGACGCTGCGGATGTGCGAGTCGCGGGCGGAGGTCGTGGAGGAGACCGAGGTGACGGTGGTGCATGAGATCGCGCATCACTTCGGGATCGACGACGCCCGGCTGCATGCGCTGGGGTACGGCTGAGGCGTCGTTCGTCCGGTGTGACGCGTCACGTGTCGTCTGGCGCGTGTCCTCTTGTGGGCGGCGGGAGTTGGGCAGGTTGACTTCTTCGCCCTCCCCGGAGGTGGCTGCCCGTGCGCCCCTTGTACGTACCCGTTCGCCTGGCCGCCACGGTCGTGGCCGTCGCCGCTGCCGCCGGCTGTATGAGCGTGGGTGACGACGGGCCGGACGGAAGCGCCAAGCCGTCCCATTCCGCCGGTCAGCGGGGTGGGGAGGCGCCCGACGGGGGATCGGCCGTGTCGGGCGGTGGCTCCGGGTACGGGGCGGCGACGGGCGGCAAGCGGGACGGGAAGGGCGGCGGGAAGAAGCAGGACGGCGAGGGCAAGGGCAAGCCGGGGGAGAAGTCCGAAGGGCCTTCGGCCTCGGCTTCCGCGCCCGGGAGCGGGGCTCCTTCGGCGCCGGTGCGTCCGGGTGGGCCCGGCGGGACGGGCGGGGCGGGCGAGCCCATGCCGACCAAGCCGCAGCCGACGCCTACGCGGACGGTCGCGCCGGAGCCGACGCCCACGCCGCCGTCGCCGACCGCCTCGCCGGATCCGACCGTCGCCGAGCCGTCCTCCTCGGCGCATGGGGAGACGGCACCGCAGCTGGCCCAGCGGGAGCCGGCGCCGACCGCGGGGTCACCGGCGTGAGGGTGTGACCTGTCTCTCCGGGATGCGGTTTGCCAGGGGGGCCGGTGGGTGCGTATGGTTATAGATCGTTTGAATCATTTGCCCGGCGCCATAGAAGAGCGCGCCGTGTGGCGCGTTCTCTCCCTTGCCGTGGCTGACCGCATAGAGGCGGTCGTATTGCGAAATCACGGAGTTGACGGGCGCGTGCCGACGAGACTCCGGAAGGTTTCGCATTCGCATGTCCATTTCCAGTACTGATCACGTCGTCGTGCCCGAGAACGGGGACGAGACCGTAGAGGCCCCCGAGCAGGCCCCCGAGCTCACCTTCGCGGACCTCGGTCTCCCCGAGGGCGTCGTGCGCAAGCTCGCGCAGAACGGCGTGACCAGCCCCTTCCCGATCCAGGCCGCGACCATCCCGGACGCCCTGGCCGGCAAGGACATCCTCGGCCGTGGCCGCACCGGCTCCGGCAAGACCCTCTCCTTCGGTCTGCCGATGCTCACGCAGCTCTCCGGCGGCCACACCGAGAAGAAGAAGCCCCGCGGCATCATCCTCACGCCGACGCGTGAGCTCGCGATGCAGGTCGCGGACGCCCTCCAGCCGTACGGCGACGTGCTCGGCCTGAAGATGAAGGTCGTCTGCGGCGGTACGTCGATGGGCAACCAGATCTACGCCCTGGAGCGCGGCGTCGACGTCCTCGTCGCCACCCCGGGCCGGCTGCGCGACATCATCAACCGCGGCGCCTGCTCCCTGGAGAACGTCCAGGTCGCGGTCCTCGACGAGGCCGACCAGATGTCCGACCTGGGCTTCCTGCCCGAGGTCACCGAGCTGCTCGACCAGATCCCGGGCGGCGGCCAGCGCATGCTGTTCTCGGCCACGATGGAGAACGAGATCTCCACGCTGGTCAAGCGCTACCTGACCAACCCGGTCACGCACGAGGTCGACAGCGCCCAGGGCAACGTCACGACGATGTCCCACCACATCCTCGTCGTGAAGCCCAAGGACAAGGCGCCGGTCACCGCCGCGATCGCCTCCCGCAAGGGCCGCACGATCATCTTCGTCCGTACGCAGCTGGGCGCCGACCGTATCGCCGAGCAGCTCCGTGACGCGGGCGTGAAGGCCGACGCGCTGCACGGCGGTATGACGCAGGGCGCGCGGACGCGGACGCTGGCCGACTTCAAGGACGGTTACGTCAACGCGCTCGTCGCCACCGACGTCGCCGCCCGCGGTATCCACGTCGACGGCATCGACCTCGTCCTGAACGTCGACCCCGCCGGTGACCACAAGGATTACCTGCACCGCGCGGGCCGTACCGCCCGAGCCGGCCGCACCGGCACGGTCGTCTCCCTCTCGCTCCCGCACCAGCGCCGCCAGATCTTCCGGCTGATGGAGGACGCGGGCGTCGACGCCGGCCGTCACATCATCAACTCCGGTACGGCGTTCGAGCCCGAGGTCGCCGAGATCACCGGCGCCCGTTCGATGACCGAGGTCCAGGCCGAGTCCGCGGGCAACGCCGCGCAGCAGGCCGAGCGTGAGGTCGCCCACCTCGCCAAGCAGCTGGAGCGGGCGCAGCGACGCGCGACCGAGCTGCGCGAGGAGGCCGACCGCCTGGTCGCCCGGGCCGCCCGCGAGCGCGGCGAGGACCCGGAGACCGCTGTCGCCGAGGCGCAGGCCGCGGTCGTGGAGGCCACGCTTGAGGCGTCCGTGCCCGAGCAGCCGGTCGCCCAGGATGTGGACCGGGCCGAGGCTCCGGCGCCGTACGAGCGTCGTGAGCGCCGGGACAACGACCGTGGTGGTTTCCGTCGCGATGACCGTCGTGACAACGACCGTGGCGGCTTCCGCCGTGACGACCGTCGTGATGACCGTGGTGGTCGTTCCTTCGAGCGTCGTGACAATGACCGTGGTGGTTTCCGTCGCGATGACCGTCGTGATGACCGTGGTGGTCGTTCGTTCGAGCGTCGTGACAACGACCGTGGCGGCTTCCGTCGTGACGACCGCCCTGCCGACCGTGGTGGTCGTTCGTTCGAGCGTCGTGACAATGACCGCGGTGGCTTCCGTCGCGATGACCGTCGTGATGACCGTGGTGGTCGTTCCTTCGAGCGTCGTGACAACGACCGTGGTGGTTTCCGTCGCGACGACCGCCCTGCCGACCGTCCGACCGACCGCCCGGCCGGCCGTTCCTTCGAGCGCCGTGACGACCGCGGTGGTCACCGCGGCAGCGACCGCCCCTTCAACCGCGACCGCCAGGGCGACCGCCCGGGCTTCCGCTCCGGCGGCCACGAGCGCCCCTACGGCCGCCGTGACGACCACCGCGGCGGCAGCACCGGCACCGGCACCGGCTCCTTCGGCCGCCGCGACGACAAGCCGCGCTGGAAGCGCAACGGCTGACGCTGATTGACGTGAGAAGGGCCCGTACGACTTCGGTCGTGCGGGCCCTTCCGCGTTTCAACAATCCGCTACCGGGACGTGTGTGCGGTTGTTAGCATCCTTTGGCTTGCGTGGCGGAACGTGGCCGAGGGGGAATTCGACGAGGCCTGCCGCCGCGCCTTTTCTGACTTCCCTGGGGAGGGACCTTGACCCGGCATGCCCGGATCGCACTCACTCTCGTGGCCCTGACCGCTCTGGGCACAGGCCCGGCTGCCGCGGACACCACTCCGATGCCGCTCCAGACCGAGGGGGTGTGGGGCATGGACTACGCGGGGGGTGTCCTCACCACCGTGGAGAGTGCCCCGAACGGCGATCCCTACGTCACCAACCGGCAGATCTCCGCGGACGGTTCGACGGCCGGCGAGCGGGAGACCCGCGGCTACGCCGGTACCTTTGCGCACGGCCAGCACATCAAGCGGGAGGCGTGCGATGCCGGCAGGTGTGTGCCGCTACGAGCGGCCGGGAACGGCAACGTCGGCTACTTCTTCGTCGACGCCGACGGCAAGGAGTATGCGCAGGTCTGGACGGGCCCCGATGGCTACCACTATGCCGACGAACCCGGCGTGACCGGCGGCCGGTTCGTGGACGTCACCGGCCGCTACTTCGTCTACAACGCGGCCTCGACCGGCAAGCAGTACATCGATTCCCAACAGACGTACCTCGTTCAGCATGTGCGGAAGACCCGCTCCATCACCGCCGCCTCCGTGTGGGGCACTCGGCTGTACACACCGGGCTCCGGCGCCGGTGCGGTCACCGCGTACGACCTGGAGCAGAAGAGGACCGTCGAGACGATCGCCACCGGCGCGCCCTGCACGGTCAAGGAGCTTCAGGTGGTGGGCCGTTGGGTCTACTGGAACTGCGGCGCCACCGGAGCGGCGGGGGTATACGACCGTTCGGCGAAGAAGAAGATCACCGTGCCGTCCGGGCCCGCGCTCGTCGGAGACGGGTACCTCGTCCGGCACGACCGGACCGCAGGCAAGCTGTTGCTGACCGACTTCCACACCGGTACGGCGGCCGCCCCGCGCGCGATCGTCGACCTGCCGGCCGGGACGACTGCCGACCAGCGGCGGCAGACCTGGGCCGTGGACAAGTTCGGCGGGGACATCGCGTACGTGGACGCGGACGCGTCCGTGCACATCGTGCAGAGCGGGGTGCCGTCCCAGCCGCTGCTGAAGATCGAGTCCGAGGTGGACGACGCCTCGGTCGGCGCCAAGAACGACTTCTGGAACAGCACCTGGCAGCTCAACAAGCCCGCCACCTGGACCTTCAAGGTCAAGGACGTCCAGGGCCGTGCCATGTACACGAGGACTGGCGCAGGTACCGAGGCGGAGGTCGGCTGGACCGGAAAGACGGACTCGGGGGCCTACGCGTACAACGGGCGCTACACCTGGACGCTGACCGCCACGGCGACCGAAGGCGGCGGGATGTACACGACGAGCGGAGCGTTCGGGCTCACCGGCGGTCTGCCCGGTCACCACGACCAGGGCGGCCTCGGCTACGGCGAGTTGGTCACGCTCAACTCGGCGGGCGGCCTGACCCTGCACCACACCGAGGGCAAGGGCACCTTCGGTTTCAAGACCTCCGCCTCCGGCTGGCCGGCCGGCACGCTCGCCGTCCCCTTCGGCGACATGGGCACCGACCGATGCGCCGAGATGCTCATCCGCACGCCCAGCGGCGAACTGCGCCGGTACACGGGGCGGTGCGGGATCTCGTACACCCCCTCGAACAGCCACACCTCCCTCGGCACCGGCTGGAACGCGTACAACGTCCTCACCGCACCCGGCGACCTGACCGGCGACGGCCGTACCGACCTGCTGGCGCGCAAGGCGTCGACCGGTGATGTCTACCTGTTCGCCAACGACGGCGCCGGGAAGCTGAAGGCGGGCGTCAAGATCCGCACGTGGTCGGGCTACAAGAAGATCGTCGGTGCCGGTGACCTGAACGGCGACGGCTTCGGTGACGTCCTGGCGCTGGACGGGTCCGGGACGCTGTGGCGCTACGACGGCACCGGGGCGGGCCAGGTCAAGGAGCGGGTGAAGGTCTTCGCCGGCTGGGGGGCCTCGTACAACACGGTCGTCGGTGTCGGGGACATCACCGGCGACGGCAAGAACGACCTGGTCATGCGAGACACGGCCGGGAATCTGTACCGCCAGACCGGGACCGGCAAGGGGTCGTTCGCGACCCGGGTGAAGATCGCGACCGGGTGGCAGGGCTACAAGGGCCTCTTCTAGTCGGTTGGTCGGTGGTCGGGAGAGGGCCAATTTCTAGCCAAGTTGTGACGTGTGTCATGCCCCCGGCGAGGGAATCGCTGGGGGCATGACAGATGACGCCAAAGTGAGTGGGCTGTCTGACGAAGAGCGATTGGCCCAGCTCGGCTACACGCAGGTCCTTGCCCGCCGCATGTCGGCGTTCTCCAACTACGCGGTCTCCTTCACGATCATCTCGGTCCTGTCGGGATGTCTGACGCTGTATCTGTTCGGCATGAACACCGGCGGTCCCGCCGTGATCACCTGGGGCTGGGTCGCGGTCGGACTGATGACGCTGTTCGTGGGCCTGGCGATGGCCGAGATCTGCTCGGCGTATCCGACGTCGGCGGGCCTGTACTTCTGGGCCCACCGGCTCGCACCCCCGCGCACGGCCGCCGCGTGGGCCTGGTTCACGGGCTGGTTCAACGTGCTCGGCCAGGTCGCGGTGACCGCGGGCATCGACTTCGGGGCGGCGTCCTTCCTGGGCGCGTACCTGAACCTGCAGTTTGACTTCGAGGTGACGCCGGGCCGCACGGTCCTCCTCTTCGCGGGGATCCTGGTGCTGCACGGCCTGCTGAACACCTTCGGGGTGCGGGTGGTGGGCCTGCTCAACAGCGTGAGCGTGTGGTGGCACGTGCTCGGCGTGGCGGTGATCGTCGGCGCGCTCACCTTCACCCCGGACCAGCACCAGTCCGCGTCCTTCGTGTTCGGCGAGTTCGTGAACAACACGGGCTGGGGCAGCAGCGTGTACG
This sequence comes from Streptomyces sp. NPDC050211, assembly GCF_040656035.1. Lineage (NCBI taxonomy): Bacteria > Bacillati > Actinomycetota > Actinomycetes > Kitasatosporales > Streptomycetaceae > Streptomyces > Streptomyces sp. NPDC050211. The sequence goes on along the minus strand of NZ_JBFALC010000021.1, from coordinate 37,066 downwards.
TCGTCGCGCTCGGCCTGCTCATGGCCCAGTACACCTTCACCGGCTACGACGCCTCCGCCCACATGACAGAGGAGACACACGACGCGTCGACGGCGGGCCCGAAGGGGATCGTCCAGTCGATCTGGACGTCATGGATAGCCGGATTCGTCCTGCTCCTGGGCTTCACCTTCGCCATCCAGTCCTACGAGGGTGCCCTCACGTCCCCGACCGGCGCACCGCCCGCGCAGATCCTGCTCGACGCGCTGGGCGCGACGGCGGGCAAGCTGCTGCTCCTGGTCGTGATCGGGGCCCAGCTGTTCTGCGGGATGGCGTCGGTGACGGCCAACAGCCGGATGATCTACGCGTTCTCCCGGGACGGCGCGCTGCCCTTCTCCCACGTCTGGCACACGGTGAGCCCGCGCACCCGCACCCCCGTGGCGGCCGTGTGGCTGGCGGCGCTGGGCGCGCTGGTGCTCGGGCTGCCGTATCTGATCAATGTCACGGCCTACGCGGCGGTGACGTCGATCGCCGTGATCGGCCTGTACATCGCCTACGTCATCCCGACGCTGCTGCGGCTGCGGAAGGGCGAGGACTTCGAGCGCGGGCCCTGGCACCTGGGGCGCTGGTCGCGGCCGATCGGGGTGGTGGCGGTGGCGTGGGTCGCCGTGATCACGGTCCTGTTCATGCTGCCGCAGGTCTCCCCGGTCACCTCGGAGACCTTCAACTACGCCCCGGTCGCCGTCCTCGTCGTCCTCGGCTTCGCCGCGACCTGGTGGCTGGCCTCGGCCCGGCACTGGTTCCTCAACCCCGACCACGAACGGACCATCGCCCGCGAGGCGTCCCGCACGGGCACGCCCGAACCGGTCGATCCGTAACACCCCTGGACACTCCTGGCCCGCTGTGCCGGTGCGGCACGGCCGGGACCCCGATACCCGATCGGAGTCCCGGCCGTGTCCGGCTATGCTCGGGGAGGCAACATCGCCTGGGCCCTTAGCTCAATTGGCAGAGCAGTGGACTTTTAATCCATTGGTTGTGGGTTCGAGTCCCACAGGGCCTACGACAGAGCCCCAGTCCAGACCACATCTGGACTGGGGCTCACGGCGTTTGATCAAGAGCGTCCGCCGCGGCTGCCATGAGGGGTTCCGCGGCCTCCTCGGTCGTGTCGGGCGGTACGACCAGCAGGTCCCAGCGTCCCTGGCCGGGTGAGAGCAGGACGATGGTGTGGGCGGCGGATGCCGTGGGGGTCCGGCGCAGTCGTACGACCTGGTTGGAAACGAGCATCCGGCCGGGCACCGCGGACCATGTCGCCCCGTTGACGGTGACGCTGGTGATGTGGCCCCACGCGCGCGGCAACCCGGCGAGCAGCCAGGGGAGTTCGGCGAGCAGGTCGTACGAACGGGGCCACCACGCTCCGTCGATGGGGCGGGGCATGCGGCCGTGGGGTGCCAGGCGCAGGCGCAGGAGGGGCTGGGAGGGAAGCGGGGGTTGCATGGCGGTGGTCACGGAAGCTCCTGTCGATCGCCGTGCGGCGGAGGAGGCGAGTGCTCGGTGTCAGGTGCGGCGGGCGGCGACGCGGGCCGGAGTGGGCCAGCGCACGTCGTGCACCCAGCCGAGGCGTTCGAGGAGGCGGATGACGGCGGCCGACGGGTCGAGCTGGCCCCGGTCGACGCCGTGGCGGGCGCTGGTGGGGTCGGCGTGGTGGAGGTTGTGCCAGCTCTCGCCGAACGAGAGCAGGGCGAGCGGCCACAGGTTGGTGGCCCGGTCATGGCGCCGGGTGCGGAACGGGCGGTCACCGATCATGTGGCAGAGGGAGTTCACGCTCCAGGTGACGTGGTGGAGCAGCGCGATGCGCACAAGTCCCGCCCAGAGCAAGGCGGTTATGCCGTGCAGCCACGTACCTCCGATGAGCCAGCCCGCGGTGAAGGGCAGAGCTAGCGTGAGGACGCACAGCGCCGGGAAGGCGCGGGCGACACGGCGGATGTCGCGGTCGGCCAGCAGGTCGGGGGCGTAACGCTCCGGCGGCGTACGGTCGTTGCGGAACAGCCAGCCGACATGCGCGTGCAGCAGTCCGCGCAACTGGCCGCGCAGATGCGTGCCGTAGCGGTACGGCGAGTGTGGGTCCCCCGGCCGGTCGGTGAAGGCGTGATGGCGGCGGTGGGTGGCGACCCAGGTGATCACGTCGCCCTGGAAGCTCAACGACCCGGCCACCGCCAGCGCGATGCGCACGGGGCGGACGGCCCGGTAGCCGCCGTGGGTGAGACCGCGGTGGAAGCCGACGGTGACGCCGAGACCCGTGACCGTGTAGAGGACGAGTGCGAGCACGATGTCGGCGGGATGGATGAGGCTGCCCCACAGCAGCCAGCCGGCGAGGCCGATCGCCAGGAACGGCAGGACGACGATCACTGCCGTCACCGTGACGTACAGCCGTTCGCCGCCGTCGCGCGGGGGCGCCGGTCCGTCCGGCGGGAAGGGGGACGTACCGTCGTAGCTCTGGGGCGGGGCGGGGGCCGACGGTGTGGCCGTCGTGGGCGTGGGCGTGGTCGGGCTGCGGGGCATGCGTGGCTCCTCGGCTGGTGCGGATGGCGCGGCCGGGGTCACGGGCTGCCCTGAGGACGCGTGACGGGCTGTGGAAGGGAATGTGGTCTGGTGGACTCACCGGACCATGAGATGACGGCCCGGAGCCGGTCCGAATTCCGCTATGTGAAAGGCCCTCGGGTTCTCACCGTACTCCTGCCCGTGTAACAACCGCGTCTGCTCGCCGGCGGTATCGCGTTGACACGGGCCCACGCCGGACGTTGACTGGCGGCACGGCTCAGAGCCATGCCGCTGAAGGAAATCCGGTACAACACAGAGGAAAGCGGCACTTGATGATGTACGACCAGACACGCGCCCAACAGTCCGCGGACCAGCCCCGTGGCGCCGCGGGGCGCCGCGCGCCCGGCCCGGCACCGCTGTTCCCGGCGGACGAGCGGGACAAGATCGTCCGGCGCCTCGGGCGGGCCGTCAACACGTTCCCCGACGCTCCGCGTGAGTCGCTGGAGGAAGCCGAGGGCGCCTTCGACGAGGCCACCGCCCAGCTCGTGGAGGTCCTCGCCGAACTTCGGCGTTCCCTCCGCGCGGGCTGGCAGGACCAGGACCCCGAAGGCCAGGACGCCGAAAAGGAATCCGCCGAGCTCCACCTCGCGCTGAGGCAGTACCGGGAGATCACCCAGCGCCTGCTCCGCCTCTGAACGACGCAGGTCGTTCTCGGCGCGAGCTGAACCCCGCCTACGGCAGGTAGGCGGGGGATCAGTGCTGCCCCGTGAGGGATCGTTCGGCACCCCCAAGAAGCACCCCAGTGCCTCCAGGTCCCCCCGCGGTCCTCCCCCGCACCGAGGGTGTGCTCGATGGGGTCCGGATCCGGTCCTGAAGTCACTGGGATGCTGTGATCCAACTGTCGCCTGTGCTGGTCAGTCGCGTCTTTAGCAGCCCGTGCCGAGATCCTTGGCATTCTGTGCACGTTCCCGGGCCTCACTCGGGGAGACTCCGTAGGCCGCGCGGAAGGCCCGGCTGAAGTCGGCCGGGTTGCGGAATCCCCAGCGGGCCGCCGTCTCGCCGATGGTGCGGTGGCGGAGGGCGGGGTCGGTCAGATCGGCGTGGCTGCGCTGCAGGCGGCGGCGCCGGACCGTGGCGGCCACGGGTTCCGGTGCGTCGCGGAACAAGGTGTGCAGGGTGCGTACGGAGATGTGGTGGTGGGCGGCGATGGCCGCCGGGCGCAGCCACGGGTCGGCCAGGTTGTGGTCGATGAAGGCGTTGATCCGGGCGAGCAGCGCGGCCTTGCGGGTCTCGACGGGCAGCGCGTCCTGCTCGCCGAGCCGCGCGGCCAGCAAGGACGCGGCCAGGTCGACGGCGACGGAGCCGAGCCGGGCCAGCTCCGCCGGTCCGCAGCTGCGGGCGGCGTCCGGAAGGCCCGTCAGATACGGGGCGAGCAGCGCCGCGGAACCGGTGCCGGTGGGCAGCGGCTCGGCCAGCAGCCGGTCCGCCCGGCCGTCGGCGAGGGGCAGCACGGTACGCGGCAGCCGCAGCACCGTCATCCGGCACTGCTGCTCGGGGTCCTGGAAATCGCTGATCAGCGGGCGGGAACTCGAGTACAGGGTCATTTCGCCGGAGCCGAGGCAGGCGACGTTCCTGGACTGTTCCAGCCTTATGGAGCTGCGGCCCCCGACGAGGATCATGAAGTAGTCCTCGGGATCCTGGCGGCGGATCTGCGCCAGCGAACGGCGGGCGGTCATCGGGGAGAACGTGAAGGTCGTGACCTGGCTGCGCGGCAGCATCCCCACGGCTTCCAGCCGGCCCTCGAAGCGGGGCGCGTGCGCGCTGCTGATCGACACCGGCATCAGCTCGTCGACGACCTCGGCCCACCAGCTGAACCGGTCCGGCTCCGGCACGGAGTCGGACCCCATCGTCAGGAACGGGCCCGCCGCTGGGGCGTCCTGTCCTGACGTCACCTCGGGGATAGAGGGGATATCGGGGAGTTCGGGGATGCCGGCGATGGACATGGAGTCGATAGTGCCCGGCGCGGACGTCATCCGAGAAGGGCGCCCGGAAGGCTCCCCCAGTAGTGCCGTCAGCCCGCCGTACGCTCCGTCAGTTCGCCCAGCGGCAGGGTGTGCTGGGTCTGGAGCACCTTCGCCCGCAGGTAGCGGACGTTGTGGGCGGTGGTGAACACACCGGTCGGCACGCGGTCGCGGACGCTGATGCCGAGGTCGCGCAACTGGCCCGCCTTGTCGGGGTTGTTGGAGAGCAGGTCGAGCTCGCCGATGCCGAGGGTGGCCAGCATCTGCGCGGCCGCCGTGTAGTCGCGGGCGTCCTCGGGCAGGCCCAGTGCGGTGTTCGCCGCGTAGGTGTCGAGGCCCTGGTCCTGAAGGGCGTACGCGTCGAGCTTGTTGTAGAGGCCGATGCCGCGGCCTTCCTGGCGGAGGTAGAGCAGGACGCCGCCTCGGTCGGCGATGCGCTCGACGGCCTCGCGCAGCTGCGGGCCGCAGTCGCAGCGGGCCGAGCCGAAGACATCGCCGGTGAGGCACTCGGAGTGCAGACGCACCAAGGGGACGGGCCCCGGGTCGCCGAGGACGACGGCCACGTGCTCCTGACTGTCGGCCAGTCCGTGGAAGGTGACCAGTTCGGCATCGACGCTGTAGCCGTCTCCGAAGCGCAGCGGCACGCGGACGCGGGAGCGCTGGGTGGCGGCGGGGAAGTCGGGCATGCGGGTACTCCGGTCCTCGGGCACATCTGCTTCAGATTTGAAGCAGCTCCTCGGTGTCGGACACTACCCCATGCTTCAATTTTGAAGCAACGGATTTGTGACCCGCGTCATCAACAGGGTTTGGCCGACCGCCGCCGCCACGGCACGTCATCGGGCGCCGCCTGCGCCGCGTCCCCCTCGAACCCCTCGGCGATCTTGCCGAAGATCTCCTCCATCTGCCCGACCTGCTCCGGAGTCAGCCGGTCGAAGAGCAGCGCCCGTACGGTCTCCACATGCCCCGGCGCCGCCCGCTCCAGGACCGTCATCCCCTCGTCGGTCAGCGCCGCGATGCTGCCGCGCTTGTCCCAGCGGCAGTTCTCGCGGCGCACCAGCCCGTCCTTCTCCAGGCGCGTCACGGCATACGTCAGCCTGCTGCGGGTGATCTTCAGTCGCGCCGCGAGGTCGGTCATGCGCAGCTTGCGCTCCGGGGCCTCGGACAGGGTGGAGAGGATGGAGTAATACATGTGCGGCATGCCGGCTTCCTGCTGGAGTTGCCGGTCGAGCGCATCCTCCACCAGGAGGACGGCGCCGATGTACGCGCGCCAGGCGCGCTGCTCCTCGGGGGTGAGCCAGCGGGTCGTCATGCATCCAGTGTAGGTTTGTTTCAAACTTGAACCAAGCCCGCCCGTCGCCGAGGTGGAGTACGCAGATGCCCTTCCCCTACGTCCTGCTGTCCGCCGCCGTCTCCCTCGACGGCTACCTGGACGACACCGGCCCCGACCGCCTGCTCCTGTCCAGCCCGGCCGACTTCGACCGCGTCGACGAGGTACGGGCCTCCGTCGACGCCATCCTCGTCGGCGCCGGCACCATCCGCGCCGACAACCCCCGCCTCCTGGTGAACTCCCCCGAGCGCCGAGCGGCACGGGAGGCCGCGGGCAAGCCCGCCTACCCCCTGAAGGTAACGGTCAGCGGTTCCGGCGACCTGGACCCGGCGGCGAAGTTCTGGCACACGGGAGGCGAGAAGGTCGTCTATACGACGGACCGGGGCGCCCAGCGCCTGCACGCGACGCCGGTCGACGCCGACGTGGTCCCGCTGGGCCCGGAACTGGACTGGCGCCGGCTGCTGGAGCACCTGCACGAGGTGCGCGGCGTGCGGCGCTTGATGGTCGAGGGCGGCGGCCTCATCCACACCCAGCTGCTCCAGCGGGGGCTGGCCGACGAGGTGCAGCTGGTCCTGGCGCCGCTGTTCGTGGGCGACCCGAAGGCGCCGCGGCTGTTCGGCCCCGGCGGATACCAGGGCGGCCGCCTCCGCCTGCTGGAGACACGGCGGATCGAGGACGTCGTGCTCATGCGCTACGAGCCCACCGCACCCGGCGCCGGCCGCCTGGACTCCGCAGCCGACCACCACTGGCTCGCCCTGGCCTGCGAACTGGCCGCGCAGTGCCCTCCCTCGCCGACCGCGTTCAGCGTGGGAGCGGTCGTGGTCGCGGCCGACGGGACCGAGCTGGCGCGGGGCCACTCCCGCGAGGGCGGCGACCTGGTCGTCCACGCGGAGGAGGCCGCGCTGGCGAAGCTCGACCCGACCGACCCCCGGCTGGCCACCGCCACGGTCTACAGCAGCCTGGAACCGTGCGCCCACCGCGCATCCCGCCCCGCGCCGTGTGCGCGGTTGATCCTGGACGCCGGAGTACGGCGCGTGGTGACGGCATGGCGTGAGCCGGACACCTTCGTGGTGGCCGCCGACGGCAGCGGGATGCTGGAAGCGGCCGGTGTGGACGTCGTCGTCCTGCCGGAGTACGAGGAGCGCGCGAAGGCGCCGAACCGTCATCTGTCGGCCTGACGGACCGGCCTCAACTCCCCTTCGGCCCATCAGATCCTGCGCCCCGTCGCCGTACCAGGCACGCTGCGAATGAGCGGGTGTGGATCACGGCACGGAGGCGGCGATGGGGTCGGTGCGCAGACGGACGACGGCTTTGCTGATCCCGCCCCTGGTCGCGGCGCTCCTCGCCTCCTGCGGGACGGCCGACGGTTCGCGCTCCATGGCCCGCGCCCTCCCGTCGGACGCCGAGTTCACCCACCCCGGCGTCCTCGTCGGCAAGGCCCAGCTGGACGCCGTACGAGAGAACGTCCTGGCGGGCAGGCAGCCGTGGCTCAAGGCGTTCCTCGACATGCGGGACAGCAGATACGGGGCGTACAAATACCGGGCCGAGCCGTACAAGTCCGTGAACTGCCCGGCCGGTGCCATGGCCGGCCGGGGCTGCATCCAGGAGCGTACGGACGCCATCGCCGCCTACACCCAGGCCCTGCTGTTCACGGTCACCGGCAAGCGGCAGCACGCCGTCAAAGCCCGGGAGATCATGGACGGCTGGTCGGCGAAGCTGAAGCGGCACACCGGGCAGAACGCCGGACTCCAGGCGGCCTGGGCCGGGTCGACCTGGGCACGGGCCGCCGAGATCGTGCGGCACACACCCGGCGCGGACTGGCCCGCCGACCGCGTACAGCGCTTCGCGACCATGCTCCGCACCGTCTACCTCCCCCGGGTCACCCGCCGCGTCCTGGACGTCAACGGAAACCGGGATCTCGCCTCGACCGACGCGGCCATCGGGATCGCCGTCTTCCTCGACGACCACCAGACCTTCAACCACGCCCTGCAGCGCTTCCGCGACCGCGTCCCCGCCTACTTCTACCTGCGCAAGGACGGCCGCCACCCGCTCACCGCGCCCGGCTCCGGCATGGACTCCCCGCAGCGACTGCGGTCGTACTGGTTCCAGCAGTCGACCTACAAGGACGGCGTCACCCAGGAGACCTGCCGTGACTTCGAGCACGTCGGCCACTCCCTCGCCGCCACCGCCCACATCGCCGAGACGGCCTGGCACCAGGGCGTCGACCTGTACGGCGAGGTCAAGGACCGGCTCAAGGCCGCCCTGTCCCTCCACGCCCGGCACCAGCTGGGCGAGCCCGCGCCTGCCTGGCTGTGCGGCGGCAAGGTCTCCAGAACCATGGGGCCCGACCTGGAAGTCGTACTGAATCACCTGGAAGACCGGCTTCACGTCACCGTCCCCGCCGCCCGCAGACTCGCCGAGTGGACCCGCCCGGCCGGTACCGACGGGCTCTTCGTCGCCTGGGAGACCCTCACCCACGCGGGCAAACCCGCAGGGTGAATCAACGTGTGGTCATGAGTGTCCCGCGGATGGCGTAGACTAGTGAACACAACGACGCGGGGTGGAGCAGCTCGGTAGCTCGCTGGGCTCATAACCCAGAGGTCGCAGGTTCAAATCCTGTCCCCGCTACCAAATATGCAGTTCAAGAGGCATCTTCGACATTACGTTCGAAGATGCCTCTTTGCTGTGTCCGGGACCATTTTCGGGACTGTCCAAAGGTCCACTTTTTGACCCTGACAGCCTTTGAAGCTTCTCGTAAGCTCCTGACTACTGTGCGCCACAGTAGGGGGGCTTTAGATGCTCGATGCCCGGCAGCATCAGGGCAAATTCGGCGAAGACTACGTCCGTGTGCTCGCCTCCGCGGCAGGGTTGATCGTTTCGCAGGACGATCTCGACGCGGATGGGATCGATCTCGGATTCCGTGCCACCGGTCGGTACGGACGGAGGCAGTCACCCACCATCGAAGCTCAGATCAAGACATGGTCGAAGCCGTCCGGATCGTCCGGTCATCTGAACTACCGCGGGCTCAATGAGTGGCAGTTCAACAGGCTCGCAGGCCCCGACTTCACCGTTCCCCGCTTCCTGTTCGTCATCTGCGTCCCCGCGGACAAGGAGGAGTACGCGGCCATGACGACCGAGGGCGTCATGCTCCGTCACTTGGGCTACTTCGTCTCGCTTCGTTCCGAGGAGCCGATCAAGGACCCAGATCGTGAGCGAATACGTCCGGTCCGGGTTCCGACAGCGAACGTGCTCACCGCCTCTTCGCTGCGCCGGCTCACCGAGACCCAGTCGGACTGGTAGGGGAACCGAGATGACGATTCCGCTGAAGGTCGCTGACATCGCCGGCTATCTGGCCGAGACGGGCTGGGAGCGGGACCCGCAAGGCTGGCGCGGGGCGAGTGTGTGGCAACACGCAGGCGACTACGAGGTGTTGGTGCCTGGTCGCGACGGTATGGGGGACAACGAGCGTCGGGTCCGGGAGATCCTGCGCTGTCTGTCCGCGCTGGAGGACCGGCCGGCGGGCGACATCGCCCTGGAGATCGCCCGACCGCAGCTGGACAAGCAGTATTTCCGGACGTTTCCCGCGGGGCACGACCCGGGTTACACGTCGCTCCTCTTAGGTGCGCAGGCCGTGGTGGGTGTCCGCAACCTCCTGAGTGCGGCGACGCGCACCGTCGTGCAGGGTCCGCACTTCTCCTTCGCCGGCCGGGCACCGGGCGTGGTGGGTGACCTCCTGCGTGCGGCCGAGCTCGGCCCGTCCAAGGCCGGAAGCTACATCGTGGAGACCCGGGTGCCGGCGGATACGACGGCTCAGGCCCCGAGTGGAGAGCAGATCGCCGGCCGGACCGTGCTGGTTCAGATGCATGAAGCGGTGAGCGCGGCCCAGGCGGCCGTAGCGGCGGACGAGCCCGCGGCCTTCGACGAAACCGTCACGGCCGGCGTCTCGGCGGATCTGTGCAAGGCGCTCAGCGAGCTTTCCGGCTCCGAGCGGAGCGAGCCGTTCGAGATCACCTTCCGGTGGGCGCGCTCGCAGCCACTCGACGCACTGTCACACGTCGTCGCATTCCCCGAGACCTCGGGATCGCTTCTGTCGGCGGCGGCCAACCGGCTTCGTGTCCTCAACGCCACCGGTGCCGCGACGCTCTCCGGCGTGGTCGAGGGGCTGCACGACGACGCGGCCGGCAACGACCGGTGGCGGATCAAGGTCCGCGGCGAGTTGCGCACCGAACACGCCGAACTGGTCCGGCGGGCCGTCTGGGTGCGGCTTCCGGACCAGGCCTCGTACGACCGGGCGATCACCGTGCATCGGGAGCAGCAGGAGGTCACCGTGACGGGCGAGTTGTCCAGCGCGACCGGCCGGGTGGAACTGGTGCCCGGGCCAGGGCTCGACATCTGAACGGCTTTCGGCTCATCGAGGAGGGGTACTGTGCCGACGGAGTTGACCGTACGCGATCATGCATCGCTGTTCGCCCTGATGGTGGTCGCACGACCGGTGACCAACCGCGAACTGCGCGATCTCGCCGGACTAGAGGTCAGCGCGGAGATACGCCGACGAGCGAATCAGGACGTCGAGCGGATCGCGACCAGGAAACGCGGTGCGGTCAACACGCACCAGCTCACGCCCGCGGGCAGGACCTGGTGTGAGTCCGCCCTGGTGGCCGGACGTCCGGACGGAGCGAAGTTCCCGGCCGGTGTGCTCTATGCGGTGCTGGACAGCGTCGGACAGTACCTGGCGAGTTCGGGCACCAAATTCGGCGAGTTCTTCAAGCCCGACGTCGAGGGCTGGATCCGCGCGGTGTACACGGAACTCACCGTTCGCCGCGAACCAGGCAGCTGGGTCAAGCTGTCGGCGCTGCGCCCATGGCTCGAAGACATGCCACGGGGGGTCGTCGACGCCGAACTCGACCGGATGATCGAGCAGCCCGACGTACAGCTGATGGCCGAACTCAACCAGCGCGCACTCAGCGACCAGGACCGCAAGGCCGCCGTCGACATCGGCGGCGAACCCCGGCACCTGCTGCGGATCGGGCCGGCGTGAACAGGGAGATCGCGGCCCTGAAGGCCATCCACATCAGCACCGCGCCGACGCAGGACGAGGTCTGGACGCCGGTGACCCCGTACCACGTCGACGGCCTTCATCGGGAGGTGTACCGGCGGCTGGAAAGGGCGATGAGCGCTGTCGAGCGCGCCCATTCGCCGGTCGCGGCGGTGGTGTGCGGCGAGCGCGGATCAGGCAAGACGCATCTGCTCGGCTGGACCCGTCACGAGATCCAGGAGCGCGGCGGCTTCTTCTTCTACATCAAGCTCGTGACCGGCCGGGACTTCTGGGAGGGCGCCACCAACAGTCTCGTCGACAGTCTGTACCGGAAGGACGAGGGCGACCAGTTGCAGCTGGTTCGCCTCCTCGACGGGCTTTCGCGCCAGGCCGGCCTCGACACGGAGACCCACAACGCCATCATCGGTGAGCGGGAGTTGACGCGCGCCCATGTCGACGCGTTCGTTCAAGGCATCCGGAGAATCGACCGGCAGGTCGGCAACGAGGCCGCCGATACGGCCCGTGCGCTGGCGCTCATCGCCTCCACACGCGATTCCGCGGGGATCGGCCAGGCGTACCTCGCACTTGACGACGACGATCCGGACCGGCGTGCCGCCTGGGGGATGTCGCCGCGCCGGCGACCGGCCCAACTCCTGCTCCGCGATCTCACGCGCCTGTTCGCCCTCGTCGGACCGCTGGTCTTCGCCTTCGACCAGCTGGACAACCTGGTGTCCGCGTCGGAGACGTCCGCGCTGACGTCGTCCGCGTCCGGGGGGAGCCGGGCCGCGCAGCGGCTGAGCAGCGACATCGCGGCCGGCTTGATGGAACTGCGGGAGGAAACCCGCCGGACCCTGATGGTCGTGGCGTGTCTCCAGGACACCTGGGGGCTGATTTCCCGGTCGGCGGTCCGGTCCGCCCTGGACCGGTTCGAGGTTCTGCCGACACTCGGAGCGATTCCCGACGAGGCCACCGCCGCGGCCATCATCAGTAGCCGATTTCGCCAAGGCTACGAGGCCGAGGGGTTCACCCCGCCCTACCCGACCTGGCCGATCAGCCCGGCCGCGCTGGCCGAAGCCCCCCACCGTTACACGGCACGGCGGCTGCTCAAGCGCGTCGAGAAGCACCTCGACGAGTGTGAGCAGACCGGCACAGTCTCCGAACTGACCTCCTTGACGGGCGAAGAGCCCAGGGGAGCCGCACAGCCCACGCCCGCGAAGGCCGGCAACCTGGACGCCTTGACCGAGTCCTTCGAGAAGCTCCGTGCCGAGGCCGATGATCTCGGGCCGCTCAACGCCGCGTCCGAGGATGACCTGATGCCCGCTCTGCTGGGCGCGGGACTGCGGAGCCTGGTCAAGGAACTCGGTGTGGACGAGACACGGTTCCTCATCGAGACGGACTTCGGCCGCAAGGCGGCGCTGCATGCCCGGCTGCGTCATGTCGTCGACGAGGCCAGCGAAAACGAAGTCCACTGGTCCTTACGGGCGATCGCCACGGACAACCCTCGCGCCGCCCAGACCCGGATACGCAACGCGGCTGTGGAGGCCGGCCTGGCGGCCCATCTGACGAGCCGCCGTCTGATCCTGCTGCGGAACATGCCGTATCCGAGCGGTGCCAAGACCAAGGAGATCAAGGACGACTTCGAGGCGCGGGGCGGGGTGTCGTTACCGATCGGCGCCGCCGATCTCCGGACCCTGGCCGCTCTCCGGGCCATGCTCGACGACCGTGCGTCAGGCCTGGCCGACTGGCTGCGGCAGGAACGCCCCGCCTCCCGCACAGAGATCTTCGCGCCGGTGCTGGCCGATCTGCGGCAGCAACTCGGCATCACGGCCACGGACACCGGATCCGGGGCGGACGCGGCGGACATGCCGGAGGACGCCGAGCCGGCTCGTACCGAGATCGTCATCGGCACCACGGTCCGGGGCCGCCGTCCGTTCGCGGTTCCCATGGAACGGCTCCGGATGCACACCGCGGTGGTGGGGGCGGCGGGATCGGGCAAGACGGTCCTGATCAAGCGACTCGTGGAGCAATGTGCCCTGCGTGGTGTCTCGGCGATCGTGCTGGATCCGAACGACGACCTCGCACGGCTCGGCGACCCCTGGCCGCGCACGCCGGATCGCTGGGCGGACGAGCAAGAGCGCGAGGCCCGACGCTATTTCGCGGATGTCGAGGTGGTGGTGTGGACGCCGGGCCTGAACCGTGGACGCCCGATCTCCTTCTACCCGCTCCCCGACTTCGGTCCGGTCCTTGACGACGAGGACGACTTCCCGCGTCTGGTCAGGTCGACCGTGACATCACTCGCGCCGCATGCCGGCATACGGGGCAGCAGTGCTCGCGCGACCCAGCAGCTGGGGGTCCTCAAACGCGCCCTCGAACAGTACGCGCGCGACGGCGGCAAGACCTTGGCCGACTTCGTCGAGCTGCTCGCCGAGCCCCCGCCCGACATCGTCAACAGCAGGACCAGGCGCTTCGCGGTTCAGATGGCGGACACGCTCGAAGCAGCGATGGAGACCGACCCGCTGTTCGGGGAGTCCGGCGCACCCGCCGATCCCGGGATGCTCCTGATCCCGTCGCCGGGGAAGACCGCACGTATCTCGGTGATCAGCTTCGTCGGCCTGTCCGGCGACGGACCGGCCCAATTCGTCCGCCGCCTCCAGGCGACCTTGTTCTCATGGTTCCGGGCGCACCCGGTCGGCGACCGTGCCCTGGGCGGGCTGCTGGTGATGGACGAGGCGCAGAACTTCGTACCGTCCGGTGCGGCGAATCCGAGTACCGAAAGCACCGTTGAACTCATCCGTCAGATACGCAAGTACGGACTCGGGATGGTCCTCGCCTCGCAGACGCCCAGGGGGATCCACAACCAGGCGCTGGGCAACACGGTGAACCAGTTCATCGGCCGCCTCACCGTGCCCGCTCAGATCAACGCCGTCGAGACCATGGCGGAGGCGCGGAACGCGGTCCTCGACAACCTCGCCGGTCTCCAGCGCGGCACGTTCAACGCCGCGACCGAGGGGACCGGATTCAGCAAGATCGAGGTGCCGATCTGCCTCAGTCACCACGATGTGCCGCTCACGGAGGACGAGATCATCGAGCGCGCCCGCCGCGGGCTTGATCGTTGTCACCCGGCGTGAGTGGACGGTCTAGTTCCGGTAACAACTGACGCAACGTCAGAACTGGTGTGACTGCCGAGTTGCTGCTGCGCCGTGGTCAACTCGCCCGATTTTCACCGGTCATGGCCTGTACGTCCTGCGCAAAAACGTTAACGATCAAGCGGAACCGCTTGGAATCCGGCCCCCGCGTCTATTAACGTTCGATAACGCAGCGCGGTCGTCCCAGCCGTCACAAGAGTCGGCTCCGTGCGCACGCGCCGAATTCCGCAAGGGAACCGGGGAACCACCACCTTGGGGTGAATCGCGCGGATGCCACCGTGGAAGCACGGTAGGTATACGCGCGTAGGAGACCTTCCTGCTCCGAACCCGTCAGCTAACCCGGTAGGCGAGAAGGAAGGAAAGGAGTACGCCTACGTGGCGTCCAACCGGCCTGCCCCCGAGGCCCCCTTCGTGCCGAGTCAGCGCGAGCCCGACACCTTTGTGTACAGCGGCTTCCGCACCGACGACGAGGGCCCGCTGGAGGAGTGGAACCCCACCGAGGAGTCCATTCGTCCCGTACGCGGCCGGCACCGCGTCAGCAAGCAGCGCAACGGTGCATTCGCCCGTAGCTCCACGGTTCTCGGCGTCGGTGTCATAGCCGCCGTCGGCGCGGGCGGCATGGCCAGCGCCAACACCGGCAAGCCGCCGGTGTCCATCTCCCTGCCCGACCTGCCGTCCGTGGGCTCGATCATCTCGGACGACTCCGCCGAGGACTCGGCGGACACCGCGACCGCGCTCAGCAGTGTCAGCGTGGCCGCCACGGAAAGCGAGCAGTCCGCCGCCGACGCCGGTGAGGCGCTGCGCTCCCGGATCATCGCCCAGGCCGAGCGGCAGCAGGACCAGGTCGACAGCAAGGCCGCGCAGGCCGTGCAGGCCGCCGCGCAGAAGGAGGCCGCCGAAGCGGCCGCCAAGGCGGAGCAGGAGGCCAAGGCCAAGGCCGCCGCCGCGAAGAAGAAGGCGGAGGAGGAGGCCGCGGCCAAGGCGGAGGCCGAGCGGCTCGCCCAGCTGGCCAAGCAGTTCGCGCTGCCGACCTCCTCGTACACCATCACCTCGACCTTCGGTCAGGCCGGTTCCCTCTGGTCCTCCGGCTACCACACCGGCCTCGACTTCGCCGCCCCCACGGGCACGCTCATCAAGGCCATCCACAGCGGCACGATCACCGAGGCCGGCTGGGACGGCTCCTACGGCTACAAGACCGTCCTCACCCTCGATGACGGCACCGAGCTCTGGTACGCCCACCAGTCCTCGCTCAGCGTCAGCGTCGGCCAGAAGGTCGCCACCGGCGACGTCATCGGCCGCGTCGGCGCCACCGGCAACGTCACCGGCGCCCACCTCCACCTCGAGGTCCACACCGGCGGCTCCGACAGCGGCATCGACCCGATGGCCTGGCTGCGAAGCAAGGGGCTGAACCCCTGAGGTAGCTCAGCTGCGGGGCGGGGGCGTCAGGTCGGCCGTCGCCCCTTAGCTGCGGCCATCCGTCCCGCCAAGCTGCGGGCATGCGTGCCGCCTGGGGCGGTGCCCACCCGGCAGGCGGTGGCGTGGGCCGTCAAGCTGCGGGCCGCCGTCCCGCTCAGCTGCGGGCATTCGTGCCGCCTGGGGCGGCACGGGTGGGCGCAGGCGGCACCCCGTCAGCGCCGGGCTGCGCGACCCACCCCCGCCCAGCCCCCACGCCGGGCCACTCGCAACGCCGGCTAGGTCCGATACGGGTTGTACGCCGGATACGGGTAGGGCACCGCATTCCCATACCCCCCGTACACCGGCAAAGGCGGCGCAGCCACCCGCGCCGCATGCTCCAGCGCCGGCCCCGCAACCCCCCGCCGCTGCCACAGCTCATGCAGCAACTCCCGCTCCCGTACGACGAAGTCGGCCCCGGCCCGCCCCCGCCGCCCCCGATGCCGCAGAAACGCCAGCGACGTCGCGTACGCCTCGTACTGCGCCACCGCCCGCCCCGCCGGCCTGCCGAAGTGACGACGGGCGTACTCCCGGGCCAGCCGCCGCGCCCGCATCGACCCGAGCACAAAGGGCGCGGCCGGCCCCAGCCAGCCCGCGGCGACATACGCGGGCAGCTCGGCCCGTACGGTCCTCAGCTCCCGCTGCCGAGTCCAGATCACCAGCCAGGTCAGCAGCCCGAACGCGGGCACCATGAAGACGGCGTACACGGCGAAGAACCCGTACTCGCCGAAGCTCGACGAGCCGTTCCACATCGCGTGCATGCCCATCGCCAGCAGCAGCCCGGACAACGGCACGAGCACGCGCCGGACATGCTGCCGGTCCGCCGAGAGCGCGGCGACACCGAAGCCGATGCCGGTGAGGACGGTGAAGAGCGGGTGGGCGAACGGCGACATGATGATGCGGACGAAGAACGTCGCCGCGGTCACGGAGGCGATGCCGCGGTCACCGGTGAGCTGGTCGGTCCCGAAGGCCGTACCGAGGTAGAGAATGTTCTCGGTGAACGCGAAGCCGGTCGCGGTGACCCCCGCTATCACCACCCCGTCGACGATCCCGGTGAAGTCGCGTCGCCGGAAGAGGAAGACGAGCAGTACGGCCGCCGCCTTGGCGGACTCCTCCACGATCGGCGCTATCACCGTCGCCCCGAGGGTGTCCGCGCTGGACGGATCCGCGGTCGCCGTCGCTATCCATCTGGTCGCGAAGCTGTTGGCGACGATCGCTATCAGCGCCGCCGCGCAGGCGCCCCAGGCGAAGGCGAAGAGGAGATTGCGCCAGGGGCCGGGTTCGACCCGGTCGAGCCAGCGGAAGGCGGCTATCAGCAGCGGCACGGGGAACACCGAAAGACCGAGCCCGACCAGGAACCCCTCCGTGCCGGTCTGCTCGCGGACCAGGGCGAGGATGACGAGCCCGGACAGCGCGAGGAGCGTGATCAGGGCGCCGTACCGCACCCACCGCTTCTGCCACCAGTGCGCGTGCCGCCGTGCACCACCGGCGTCACCGGTGTGTGGGGGGAACGGGGGGCTGGTGGCCACGGCTTCGACCCTAACGAAGGAAGGTTACTGGGGACCTTCGTGCAGTACGCGACGGAAGAGCAGGTCGTTCACGACATGTCCCTTGTCCAGCCCCTGGCCCTCGAAACGGGTGAGCGGCCGGAAGTCGGGACGCGGCGCGAAACCGCCGTCGGGCTGCGTGTTCTCGAAGTCCGGATGCGCGCTCAGCACCTCGAGCATCTGTTCGGCGTACGGCTCCCAGTCCGTCGCACAGTGCACGGTCGCCCCCGGCTTCAGCCGGGTCGCGGCGAGGCTGAGGAACTCCGGCTGGATCAGCCGTCGCTTGTGGTGCCGCTTCTTGGGCCAGGGGTCGGGGAAGAAGACGCGCAGCCCGTCGAGGGAGTCGGGGGCGAGCATCTCGCGGAGCAGGATGATCGCGTCGCCGTTGCCCACGCGGATGTTGGACAGGCCGTGCTGGTCGGCCAGGTTGAGCAGATTGCCCTGGCCGGGGGTGTGCACGTCGACGGCGAGGATGTTGGTCCCGGGGTCCGCCGCCGCCATCTGAGCGGTCGCCTCCCCCATCCCGAACCCGATCTCCAGCACGACCGGGTTCGCGTTCCCGAACAGCTCGGTCAGGTCGACGACCCGCTGCCCGTCGATATCCAGCCCCCACTGGGGCCACAGCCGCTGCAACGCATCCGCCTGCCCCGCCGTCACCCTGCTCCGCCGCGGCTGAAAACTCCGAATCCGCCGCTCAAAATGCGACCCGGCCGGATCAGCCTTCGGCCCATCGGGAAACCGCGGCTCCCCCTTGGCACGGCGGTGACGAATGGACATGCCGACTGAGTGATCGGCTTCGGGGGCATGGTGAGTCTCAGACACAGTGGGGTCAATTTTACTGGGCTGCTTTACGGGGCTGCGCCTTGCCTTGGCTGCGCCTTGCCTTGGCTGCGGCATGCGTGCCGCGCGGCGCCGCCCACCCAGCAGGCGGCAGGCGGCCGTCCCGCCAAGCTGCGGGACGCCGTGCCGCCTGGCGCGGCGGCACGGGCCACCAAGCTGCGGGCATTCGTGCCGCGAGGGCGGCGCCCACCCAGCAGGCGGCCGCACCGTCCCGCCAAGCTGCGGGCATTCGTGCCGCCTAGGGCGGCACGGGTGGGCGCAGGCGGCACCCCGCCAGCGCCGGGCTGCGCGACCCACCCCCCGGCAGCAACCCCGCGCACAGCTGCACCCCGCCCAGCACAGCCAACGCCCTCCGCGCGCCCCAGCCCCCCCGCAGCAACCCACGCACCGCTACACCCCACCCAGCACAGCCAACGCCCGCCGAGCCACCTCCCGCCCGATCGGCAGCGAAGCCGTAGCCGCAGGCGAAGGCGCATTCAGTACATGTACCGCCCGCTCCCCCTCCCGGATCATGAAGTCATCCACCAGCGTCCCGTCCCGCAACACCGCCTGCGCCCGCACCCCCGCCGCAGCCGGCACCAGATCGTCCCGCGTCACCGCCGGCACCAGCCTCCGCACGGCCTGTGCGAACGCCTCCTTCGACACCGACCGCCGCAGCTCCCCGGCCCCATACCGCCAGTGCCGCCCAGCCATCCGCCACACCCCCGGCCAGGCCAGCACCCCACCGAGCTCCCGCACCCGCACGGTCCCCCACCCGTACCCCTCACGGGCCAGCGCGGGCACCGCATTCGGCCCGATGTGCACACCCCCGTCGATCCCGCGCGTGAGATGCACCCCGAGGAACGGAAACGCCGGATCCGGCACGGGATACACCAGCCCCCGCACCAGCTCGGGCCGCGCCAGCGAGAAGTACTCCCCACGGAACGGCACGATCCGCATCCCCGGCTCGTCCCCGGTCAGCCGCGCCACCTCGTCGCAGTACAGCCCGGCGCAGTTGACCAGCACCCGCCCCCGTACGACCGCCCCGTCCCGCGTCCGTATGGCCACGCCGAGCGCCGGGCGCCGGTCCACCTGGACGACCTCCGCGCCGTACCGGATCTCCGCCCCGGACGCCTCGGCCAGCAGCCGGGCGACACCCACGAAGTCGCAGACGCCGGTCGTCCCGACGTGTATCGCGGCGACCGAGCGCACCTCCGGCTCGTACTCCGTGACCTGTGCGGGGCCCAGCTCGCGCACCGGAATGCAGTTCTCCCGGCCGCGCTGCACGAGCGCGTGCAGCCGGGGGAGCTCCTCGCGGTCGGTGGCGACGATGAGCTTGCCGGTGACGGCGTGCGCGATGCCGTACTCCGCGCAGAACTTCACCATCTCGGCCGCGCCCCGCACCGCGTACCGCGCCTTGAGCGAGCCCGGCTTGTAGTAGATCCCGCTGTGGATGACGCCGCTGTTGCGCCCCGTCTGGTGCCGGGCCGGTCCCCCCTCCTTCTCCAGCACCGTCACCCGTGTCCCCGGCGCGGCCCGCGTGATCGCATACGCCGTCGACAGCCCGACGATCCCACCGCCGACCACGAGCACGTCACAGTCGTAACCGCTCCCGCGCCGCACTGCACCACCTCCCGCTATCGATAGTGCACTGCGCCACTGACAGTCACTTCAAACGCAGGTGACCGGAGCGTCCGGGCGGCACTTACGCCGGAGCCATCAGCAGCGGCCGAGCCCGCTCCCGAAGCTCCACCACCCGCGGCTCGTCCCCATACGGCTCCAGCCGATGCAGAAGATCCTTCACATACTCGGTGGTACGGGCCGAGGAGATGCGCCCCGCCACCTCCACCGCCCGTACGCCCTGCTCACACGCGGCATCGAGATTGCCCGACTCCAGCTCGGCGACCGCCGACACCACCAGCCGCAGCCCATGCGACCGTACGAACTCCTCCGTCGGCTTCGACAGCGCCTGCTCGGTGAAGCGGCGTACCTGTCGCGGTGCCTTCAGATCGCGGTAGCACTCCGCCGCGTCCGCGGCGAAACGGTCGTACGAGTAGAAGCCGAGCCAGGACGGATCGTTGTCCCCCTCCCGGGACCGCTCCAGCCATCCCTCGGCGGCCTTCAGGGCCGCCCCGGCGGCCTGCGCGTCACCCGCGCGTGCGTGCGCGCGTGCCTCCACCAGGCGGAAGAAGCTCATGGTGCGGGCCGTGGCGAGGCCGCGGTTGCGCTCCAGTGCGGCCTGCGCGAGATCGACGCCCTCGTCGCCGAAGCCGCGGTACGTCGCCTGGAGCGACATGGACGCCAATACGTACCCCCCGAGGGGGACGTCCGCTGCCGCGCGGGCGAGCCGCAGGGCCTGGATGTAGTACCGCTGTGCGGCCTCCTGCTGGCCCGTGTCGAAGGCCATCCACCCGGCGAGGCGGGTGAGTTCGGCGCTGGCCCCGAACAGCGCCCTGCCGACCTCGTCCGAGTACGAGCCGAGCAGCAGCGGCGCCGCCTCCACCCGTAAACACTCCGGCACCATCGACGAACGCCAGTCGCCGCCCCCGTACTTGGAGTCCCAGCGCCTGGCGTCCTCCGCGGCCTCCCGCAGCTTCAGCACATCGCTGTGGCCGACTTTGAGCGGTGACCCGGAGCCCTCGACCGGGCTCGCGTCGCGTGCCACCGAGCTGTCGGCCGGGGTTATCAGCCACCGTGAGGCGGGCGTTGCGTATGCGCTGACTGCGAACGACCCGGCCAGCGACTGCCAGATGCCGCCGGAGCCGGCCCGGCGCCCGGCGAGGTCGAGACGATACAGCTCGGTCGCCGACTTCACGGCCTGTCCGACGTCTCTGGGGAAGGCGAGGCCCACCTCTGGCGCGGGATCCGCGTCCGCCAGGCCTATCTCGTGGAGTGGCACCGGGCGGCCGAGCTTCTGGCCGATGGCGGCGGCGATGAGGTGCGGCGCCGCGCCCTGCGGCACCATGCCCTTCGACACCCAGCGCGCCACCGACGTCTTGTCGTAGCGAAGAGTCAACCCGCGTTGAGCGCCAAGATCGTTGACGCGTCGCGCGAGTCCTGCGTTGCTGATTCCCGCGAGGGCGAGAACGGTGCCGAGTTTTTCGTTCGGCCCGCGTTGCTCCCTGGACATGCGCCACCCCTCGACACAGACGGCTGCCGCGCTGGCATAACCACGCGGCATTCGTAAACCCAGCGTAGTTCGCCGCATCCCAAGCGTTAAGGGGCATTCTTCCGGATGGCGGGATTGTGGTCCGTACTGAAGTGCGGTTCAGGTACGGACTGTTGTGATGTGCTCCCGCTGTGTGGCTGTGCGCCCGCCCGTGCGCTCTTCTCCGGCCATCGGGGGAGCGGTTCCATGAACGGTGCGTGGGTCGGCCCGCTGTACTGGATCCAGCGGGCTGGGGGACACCGCCGCCTACATCCCCGCGGGCGGCGGACCGGTCCGGGAGGCGAACTCCGCCTCCCGGACTGTGCGCCCGCCCGGTGCTGGGCAGGGCATGTACGGAGCGTGTGCACGCGTGTCCCCGCGTCGGCGATTTGGCCGAAAATCGACCCCTCGCTCTGTGGGTGATTACCGCTCCCACCATGGGAGTTGAGGGCGCATCCGGTGTTCTGGGGGAGCGTATCGGGGGCGCATTCGCGTCGCAGATGCCTTCTCCCGTGCGGGTGTTCGCGCGATTCCGGGTATCTCCTCAGAGGCGCGTTTCCCGAGCACAAGCGGTACCGCCGCCCTACTGGGGCGCGTCCTTCATGGCAGCATGGTGCACCGGTTCGTACGGTGCACTGGTTGTCCACAGCATGTGGAGGCGTCGATGCGGTGGTTGGTGGGATGGAGCAGCACCGCCGCGGGTGCCGTCGAGCCCGGCTCGGCCGGCGCGACCGGTTACGAGGGCGAGACGCTGCACCCGGTGGGTTCCCAACTCCTGTGGGGCGACCCCGATCCGCTGTGGGCGGTCGGCGACTGGCGCCCGGACGAGGTGCGGGTGGTGAAGGCCGATCCGCAGAACCGGATCGCGGTGCTCGGCACCTGTGGAGCGACGGACGAGGAGCTGCGGGTCGGGCTGTTCGCCGCGCGCGGAGGGGCACTTCGGCATCTGACGGCCTGGCCGGGCAGCTACACGGCCGTTGTCCAGGTCGGGCGGCGCATCATGGTCTGCGGCGATCTCGCGGGCGCCAGGCCCGTGTTCTACACGCCCTGGGCGGGCGGTACGGCGTACGCCACGGCCGCCCTGCCGCTGGCTGATCTCATCGAGGCCAACCTTGATTTCGGGCATCTGGCGGCGCTGTTGGCGGCCCCCGATGTGCCGGCCGCGCTGCACGACTCCACCCCTTATGACGGCGTACGGCGTATTCCGCCGGGGCATGCGCTGATCCTGCGCGCCGGGGCGCGGGAGATCGCCGGGTACGAGCAGGTCGCCTCCCTCGCCGTCGCCGCACCCTCGGCCGACCCGGACCGCGCGGTCGACGCGGTGCGCGACGCGCTCATCGAGGCCGTACGCGCGCGTCTGTCCGCGCCCCGGCATGTGCCCGGCGCCGACATAGACCCCGGCCCGGTGCCGGGGATGGGGCCCGCCGAACGGCGTGCCGCGCGCGGGATGCCGGTTCCGGGGATCGGGGCGGATCTGTCCGGAGGGCCGGCGTCGGGGACGCTGGCGCTGCTGGCCGCCGGGCTGCCGGGGATGCCGGGGACCGTGCTCGGGCACGGGACGGGGGCGGGGGAGCGGCTGCTGGCCGTGACCTTCAACGACCTGGCGGTGGGCGGCCGGGAGGCCGAGCTGGAGCGGGCGGGGGCGCTGGCGGCGAATCCCCGGCTGCACCATGTGGTGGTGGCCGGGGGCGAGGAGACGCTGCCGTACGCCGATCTGGACGGGCCGTTGACGGATGAGCCCGGTCCCTGTCTGGTGACGGCGGCCCGGCATCGCGCGCGGCTCGCCTCCGGCAGCGCGGACCACTTCACCGGGTACGGCGCCCGGCAGGTCCTGGACGCGCATCCGGCGCGGCTCGCCGATCTGCTGATGGACCGTAAGCGGCGGTATCTGGTGCGGCCGGTCGCTGCGCTGGCGAAGGCGGACGGGGGGTCCGTGCTGGTCCCCGCGCGCGTGTACGGCGCCGCCCGGCGGCTGGCCCGTACGCCGTACGGGGCGGGGCTGGAGAGCCTCGCCGAGCGGCTGCTGCGGCGGCGCTTCGACGAGCCCGGAGGTGCGGTGGGGGCGTCCCTCGCCGCGCTCACCTGGGGCAGACCGGGGCCTGCCGCTCGGTGGCTGACCGGGGAGGCGCTCGCTGAAGTATCGGTTCTCCTGCAAGGGGCGACGAATCGCTCGGGCGTCGGGCCCGGGCAGCGTCCCGGTGACTACCGCGCGCGTGCCGCGCTCTCCCGTCAGGCCACGAACCTCCGGGTCCTGGAGCAGGCCGCGGAGATCCGCTTCCAGCGGCTGCACGCGCCGTTCCTCGACAACCAGGTCGTCCGCGCCTGCCGCGCCCTTCCCGAGGCTCTGCGGGTACGGCCCGGTGCGCGGGCCGCGATTCTCCGTACGGTGCTGGAAGGCGCGGGCGTCACCGATCTTCCGCCGGGCTGGGGCGCCCCCTCGCACGCCTCCTCGGCTGCCGCCGCCCGCATGGGGCTGCGGGTCTCCGCTGACACCCTGATGTCCGTCTTCGGTACGCCCCTCCTCGCCGAGGCCGGCCTGGTCGAGGCCCGCGTCGTCCGCAAGGCCATCCGTGCGGCGGCCGAGGGCGAGCCCTTGCCCTTGGACGGCCTCGCCGACCTGGTCTCCCTGGAGCTGTGGCTCCGCCGCCTGCTCGCCCGTCGGGGAACCTGCTGGACCGGAACCCCCGCACGCACGCGTGCGGTACCGGCTGGAATCACGCCTCAGGGGCGGGCGCTGGGGGCTGGGGCCGCGGCTCGGCAGGCGTGAGTGGGTGGGATGCCTCCCGGCGGGGCTGCGGCTGTGTGGGGGTGCGCGTAGCGCCTTCGGTACGTGGTGGGGTCGGGGCCGCGGCGGGGGTGCCCGTCCTCGGAACGTCGCGGCTCGGTCTCTGATGGAGGCACCCGTGTTGACGCGACAACCGCTGCGGGCGGACACCCCCACCGCGTCCCCTTCCCGCCGCGGGCGACTGCGGGTGCGTGGTCGCATACGCGGCAGTACGTCGGGCTGTCCGGGTGCGTGGGCGGCTGCGGGCGGCTGTCCCGCCCAAGCTGCGGGCATGCGTGCCGCCTGGGGCGGCACGGGTGGGCGCAGGCGGCACCCCGTCAGCGCCGGGCTGCGCGACCCACCCCCGCCTCAGCCACCGCGCCGGGTGCGACGAATCCCGAGCGTCGGTATCAGCACCGGCTCCAGTGACGCGACAACCCCGGCGCCACAAAGTCCGTGCCCCTCACAGCAGTCCCGGCGACAATGGCCCGGTGCGGTACAGAATTCTGGGCGTTGCGCTGGCGGAAGACGATGACGGGAAACCCGTATCCATCGGCGGCCCCCGCCTCCGCGCCCTGCTGACCGCCCTCGCCCTACGCCCCGGCCGCATCATCACCCCCGACACCCTGATCGACGACGTATGGGCGGCCGACCCACCACAGGACGCCCCGGCCGCCCTCCAGGCCCTCGTCGCCCGTCTCCGCCGCACCGTCGGCAAGAACGCCATCACCTCCCACCCCGGCGGCTACCGCCTCACGGCAACGCAGAACGACGTAGATCTGTACGTCTTCGAGCGGCTCGTACGACAGGGCACGGCCGCACTCGACCGTGACGATCCGAGCCCCGCTGCCAGCGACCTCGACGACGCCCTCGCCCTGTGGCGCGGCCCCGCCCTCGCCGACCTCCCGGACCGGACCGCCGCAGCCCGCCCGGAGGCCCTGCGCATGGAGGCGACCCGCGCCCACGCCGAGGCACGGCTGCGGCTCGGGCAGGCTCAGGACGCCGTACCGGAGCTGACGGAACTGACCGCGGCGCACCCGTACGACGAACCGCTGCACGCCCTCCTCATCCGCGCCCTACGCGACACGGGCCGGTCCGCGGACGCCCTCGCCGCATACGAGACGGCACGCCGCGCCCTCGCCGAAGGCCTCGGCACCGATCCCGGCCCGGAACTCCGCGCCCTGCACCAGGCGTTGCTCGATCAGCCGACGGCCCCGGCCCCGGCCCCCCGCAAGGGCAACCTCCGTCCACGCCTTACCTCTTTCGTGGGCCGGGAACCCGAACTCGACGCCATCCGTTCCGAATTGCACAGGGCCCGACTCGTCACTCTCACCGGACCGGGCGGCTCTGGAAAGACCCGCCTCGCCGAGGAAGCCGCCGCCGGGTGCCCGCAGGCATGGCTGGTCGAGCTGGCCCCGCTCGAGCGGCCGGAGGCGGTGCCAGGCGCGGTGGTCAGCGCGCTCGGTCTGCGCGAGACCGTGCTCATGACCACCGAGCTGGCGACCCCGCAGGACGACCCGGTCGCCCTGCTCGTAGAGCACTGCGCCTCGCGCAGTCAGCTCCTGATTCTTGACAACTGCGAACATGTCATCGGCGCCGCCGCCGACCTCGCCGAAACGCTGCTGACCCGCTGCCCGGGGCTCACGATCCTCGCCACCAGCCGTGAACCCCTGGGCGTACCCGGCGAGTCGGTGCGCCCGGTCGAACCTCTCGTCCCCGACCAGGCGCATCGCCTCTTCGCGGAGCGCGCCGCCGCCGTCCGTCCCGACGCGGCCGCCGTGCTCCAGGACACGGAGGCGGTGGCGGAGATCTGCCGTCGTCTCGACGGGCTGCCGCTCGCCATCGAGCTGGCCGCCGCCCGGCTGCGGCTGCTCACGCCTCGGCAGATCGCCGACCGTCTCGACGACCGCTTCCGCCTGCTCACCTCCGGAAGCCGCACCGTCCTGCCCCGCCAGCAGACCCTGCGCGCAGTCGTCGACTGGTCCTGGGAACTGCTCGACGAGCGGGAGCGGACGGTGCTGCGCGAGGTGTCCGTGTTCGCGGGCGGCTGGGACCTCTCGGCGGCGGAGGCCGTGTGCACCGGTCCCGTCTCGGACCTAGTCGGGGCCCTCGTCGACAAGTCCCTGATCGTGGCGGCCCCTTGCGAGCGCGACGGCGGCGACGGCATGCGGTATCGCCTGCTGGAGACGATCCACGAGTACGCCGTCGAGCGCGCCGCCGAGGTCCATGGGGCCCGCATGGCTGCCGAGCGCCGGCACCGCGCATGGGCGCGCGCCCTCGTCGAGCAGGCCGAGCCCCTGCTCCGTTCCGCCGGTCAACTCCCTTGGATCTCCCGCCTGGAGACCGAGCTGGACAACATCCGCGCGGCCCTTCACCGCGGCCTTGTGGCAGGGGAGGAGGCAGAGGCCGGTGCCCTCGCCCTCGCCCTGGGCTGGTTCTGGTTCCTGCGCAACTATCGCCGCGAGGGCGCGGAGTGGATCGAGCGCGTGCTGCGCCTGGGCGCGGCTCTGGATTCGGGCCTGGGCTTGGGCCTGGATGCGGATGCGGATCCGGATGTGAATGTGGTGGGCGGGGACGGTCCGGTGGGTCGCTCGAGCAACGGGGAGCCGGCGGGTCGGTCCGGCAGCGGGCCAGCGGGCCGTTCCGGCAGGGGGCCGGTAGATCGGTCCGACAGTGGGCCGGCCGATCGGGTCGGCGGGGACTCGGCCGATCACCGCCATCACCGCGATCCGGGCGAGCCGGGCGTTCACCGCGATCGCGCCCATCGCCCGAGGCGCGACTCGGGCCGCGTCCGCGAAGAGCGCGCCGCTTTGCCCCTCGGCGCTCCTGACCCCGTCGAGGCCTTCCTCGCCGACCCTGACGGAGAGGCCCGGCATCCGCTGCGTGCCCTGCGGATGGATCTCAGGATGATGTATCTCTTCCTGATGACCGAGGCCGAGCCGAAGCGGGCGGTGGAGGATCCGCGGTACCGGGAGTACATCGCGCGCGTGCGGGCCTTCTACGAGCCGGGCGGTCCGGAGGCTGCCCGGATGCCGGGGCTGGCCTGGCCCCTGACCGCCTTCTACCTGCGGAACTCCGTGGACGCCCGGGCCAGCATGGACCGGGCGGTCGCCAACTGCCGTGTATACGGCGGCGACTGGGAGCTCGCCGTGCTGCTGATGTTCCGTGCGCACATGGTCGTCGACGCACCCGGTCGGCTCGAGGGTTTCGACGACGACCTGGCGGAAGTGCGGATGCTCAGCGGGCGCGTCGGTGACCGCTGGATCAGAGCCCAGGTGTGCAGCGCGAGCGGCGAGGCGGCCATGGCGCGCAGCCGTTTCGAGGATGCCGAGAAGGAGTACGCCGAGGGCTTGCGGCTGGCCTACGAGGTGGGCGCCTACGCCGAGTCGCCGTTCCTCCTGGCCCGGCTCGCCGAGATCGCCTACCGCTCGGGCGACCGCGCCGCCGCCCTGGTCTCGCTGGACGAGGCGAGCGCCGCCGCCGACCGGTACGGAGTGGCGGACGCCCGGGCGTTCGTCCTGATGCTGCGGGCCCACATGGCCCTGGAGGAGCACGATCTCGCACGCGCGCGTGAGTTGTGCGAGGCGACCCGCGTGGAGACGGAGCACGGCACTCCACCGCCCCAGTTCACGGTGGCGCTGAACGCGCTCGAGGCCCTGGTCACGGCCGCCGAGTCCGGCCCGCAGCACGGACTGCCGATCCTCGCGGACACCCTGCGCCAGGCTGTGGAGTGGCGGTGCGCCGAATGGGTCACGGCAGAGCTCGCCGAAAGCGCGGCGCATCTCGTGGCCGAGCTCGGCGACCACGCCCGCGCCGTCCGCCTGCTCGCCGCCTCCGAGGAGTGGCGGGAGGGCCACCCCCGTCCCCTGCCGGGGCGCACGGTGGCCGAGCGGACCGAGGCCGTCGCCCGCACCGCCCTGGGCGCCGACCGGTACGCGGCCGAGCGTGCCAAGGGAACCGTCCTCACTCCCGGTGATGTGCAGGACGAACTCGCCGATGCGGTGCTCAGCCACCCGGCCGGGCAGGCGCCGTAAGCCCTACGCACAGGCGAACTTCGACTCCGCCCAGTCCGCCAGCATGAGGTTGTCGAAGTGGCTGTGCGGCTCGACCACCAGCCGTACGGTCTTGCGTCCGGTGAGATCGACATGGACCGGGACCGCCTGGTCGCCGCCCTTGATCAGGCCGGACCTCCACAGCTGGACTCCGTCGGCGTGGACGGAGAAGTAGACCTTGCCGAGCCCCAGCGCCAGGTCGTCGACGCCGACCTGTGCGTCGTAGGACGTGCACTCACGGTTGAGGTCGATCGTCACGGAGGACCTGCCGTGCACGGTCACGCCGTGTGCGTACCGCTTGTCGGCGATCGAGATGCCGTACCGCTGCCACACCCAACTGCTCTCGCCGAGCCGCATCTCCGGCTCGGTGCCGTCGCCGCTGACGTCGTAGGCCAGCTCACTCCACTGGTAGTCAGCCGGGGGCGGGGGCGCTGGGGGTGTCGGCGTCGGGGTGGGAGTGGGCGTGGGGGTGGGCTTGGGCGTCGGGCTCGGGGTGGGCGTCGATGTGGGGGTCGGGGTCGGCGTAGGTGTGGGCTTGGGGGTCGAGGTCGGGGTGGTGGGCGGGTCGAACGCGATCATCGGGGGATTCGGCGCGGGTTCCCGCTTCGGGGGTGCCGGTGTCTCCGCCCCGGGCTGCAGCGCCGGCGAGGACACGGGCGGCTTGGCCACCGGCTTCTTGGCCGGATCGTCGTCGCCGATCAGTGCCAGCGCCACCGCGGCGGCGGCCACCGCGACCACACCGGCCGCGATACCGGCCTTGACCGGCGCGCCCAGCCCTTCGGAGGCCGCCGCACCGCCACCGGCCCCCGACCCGCCGGACGAACCGCCGCTCGCCGCCGAGGCCGCACCGGCGACTCCTGCTGCGCCCGCTCCGGTGCCTCCGGCGATGAGCGCGGCCGCCTTGGCGTAGCCCGCGGCGCCGAACCAACCGATGACCGCGACCGGTACGACGGCGGGGATGCCACCGGCGACTTCCTTGATCTGGCCCGCGGCCAGCCGGCACTTGGCGCACTCCTCCAGGTGCTTGCGCAGGCCCCGTTCGGCCCGGGTGCGCAGGCCGCCGCGGGCGTAGGCGCCGAGCCGGTCGGCATGGCGGGCGCACTCCTCGTCGGTGGCGAGGGTGGCGCTGACGTGGGCCTGGAGGTAGGCCTGCTTGAGGCCCTCGCGGGCGCGGCTGGCGAGCACGCGCGTGCCGTTGGCGTCCAGCCCGAAGAGGGTAGCGACCTCGCTCGGCGACTCGTCCTCGACCTCGGTGTGCCACAGCACGGCCTGCCAGCGCTCCGGCAGCGACCGGAAGGCCTGCATCGCCATGGACTGCTCGGCCTCGTGCATCGCGCGCACATCGGCGCCCAGGTCCAGGGTGTCGTCATCGGACACCTCGGACGCCCGCGCGGCCTGCGTGGCGAACACCGCGAAATCGTCGACCAGTTGCTCCCGCTTCGCCGACTTCGTCCAGTTCGCAGCGACCCGGCGGACAGAGGTGAGCAGATACGCCCGTACGGCGTGCTCGGGCCCGGAGCCGCCCCGCACCGCCTGCAGCATGCGGGCGAAGACCTCGGCGGTGAGGTCGTCCGCGGTGTGGGCGTCCCGGCAGCAGGTGCGCGCGTACCGGCGCACCGCGTCCGCATGGCGCCGGTACAGCTCCTCGTACGCCGTGTCGTCGCCCGAGCGCATCCGCTCGATCAGGTCGGCGTCGGAGGGCGGCAAGTCGATCGGCGGCGGCAGGACGCCGTCCTCGCGCCACTCGCCCGCACGCCAGTCGCGCTGCGCCGGAACACCGCCTTCCGGGGGGTCTCCGACCGGCGGCACACTCGCCCGCCCGCCCTGGCTCGGCACCTGCGGCGACGTCAGCCCACTGGGCTCCGCCTCGCCGTCACCGAGTGACTCGTCCCGCCCGTCAACGCTCATCGCGGAAAGCCCCCGCCGCCTGCCCAACCCGTCCCGAACACGGGCCAGGGTGCCATATTGGCTTTTGGTCAGGACCCGGCAGTACGGCCCTTCCACTCGTCCGTGGCGACTTGCCGCGAGGGAGTACTAGCCATCACCCAAACGGGGAAGCATCAACGGACGTCCCATGGGCAGGAGTTGCACTCTCCGTGGACGCCCGAGCAGGGGCAGCAGCGCGCCACCCCCGCCCGGCATCACCATCACCTCGTCGATCAGGTCAGCAGGCGCCCGCGCTCACACCGGACGCGACCGCAGCCCCTCCAGCAGAATGTCCAGCAGCCGTGCCGAGGCCGCCGCCTGCTGCGCCGCATCCGGCAGCGAGGGCGCCGCCGTCGCGATCACCAGCAGGACGTCCGACACCGACACATCGGCCCGCAGCTCGCCTGCCGCGCGCGCCCGCTCCACGAGTTGCCCCACGACCTCGAGCAGTGCCGCCGCGCCCGCGTCGTCCGCGGGGACCGCCGACGTCTCCTCCTGGACCAGCCGCAGCTCTCCGGCCCCCGGCTGGCTGCGCTGCTGCGGCACCCGGGCCTCGTCGAGGCCGGAGCCGTCGTCGGCGACCCCGACGCGCAGCACCTGCGGCGGCAGCAGCCGCCCGGCACCGGACGCCACGGACGTCCGCAGGAAGCGCGACAGCGCCGACCAGGGCTCGTCCTCCTGACCGAGCGCGGCCCGTGCCTGGTCGGTCAGCCGGGAGGTCTCCTCCTCGGCTATCCGCCGCACCAGGACGTCCTTGCTCGGGAAGCGCCGGTACACCGTGCCGACACCGACCCGCGCGCGCCGCGCCACGTCCTCCATCGGCGCGCCGTACCCCAGCTCGCCGAAGACCTCACGGGCCGCACGCAGTACGTGCTCCAGATTGCGCTGTGCGTCCACGCGCAGCGGTGTCGACCGCCCTCCGTCCGCGCGTCCATTGCCTGCCGCCATGCCCATCGCACCGCCGGGTGCGATGGCGGAAGCAGACGACCAATGATTGTCCTGAATGTGCATACGTGTTCCCCCGGTTAATGACGTCTCCCCCCGGAGACTCTCCCCGCCATTGGACGCGAGGCGCTGGGAACAAACCCGGATCACGGGCCCGCCCTCTGGCCGACCCGAAGGCGCATCCCCCTACACCCCGTTGACACACGAACATAGTTGAGCGGGAGTCAATTCAGAAGGGGCAGGTTCCGCACGGAGCGCCCCCCGATCGGAGTACGGGTCGTATACGTCCTGATTCCGCCCCTACCCCCCACCCCTCCCGCACCCGCTGACCTGCGAAGATTTCCCGCACTCCGGCAATTCGGCCAACTAAGGGCGTCCCCGGCGCCCGGTCACACAAATTGCCGAGCCTGTGGACAAACGCAAGCGCCGGGTGCGTCATGGGATGGTGAAGGAACGTGCGCGCATTCTCGTTGTCGGCGGCGGCTACGTCGGGATGTACACCGCCCTGCGGCTCCAACGGAAGCTGAAACGGGAACTGAGTCAGGGCGACGCCGAGATCACCGTTGTCACCCCCGACCCGTACATGACGTACCAGCCGTTCCTCCCCGAAGCCGCCGCGGGCAACATCTCCCCCCGCCATGTCGTCGTACCGCTGCGCCGCGTCCTCGACCAGTGCCACGTCATCATCGGCGAGGCCACGGCCATCGACCACGCCAAACGCACCGCGACGCTCACCACCCTCGCCACCGAGGAGGAGGGCACGGGCCCGCAGCAGCTGTCGTACGACGAACTGGTCCTCGCGCCCGGCTCGATCTCGCGCACGCTCCCCATCCCCGGCCTCGCCGACCACGGCATCGGCTTCAAGACCGTCGAGGAAGCCATCGGCCTGCGCAACCACGTCATCGAGCAGATGGACATCGCCTCCTCCACCCGCGACCCCGCGATCCGCGACGCGGCCCTCACCTTCGTCTTCGTCGGGGGCGGATACGCCGGAGTCGAGGCGCTCGGCGAACTCGAGGACATGGCCCGCTACGCCGCGCGCTACTACCGCAACATCAAGCCCGAGGACATGAAGTGGATCCTCGTCGAGGCCTCGGACCGCATCCTGCCCGAGGTCGGCGAGGAGATGGGCCGCTACACCGTCACCCAGCTGCGCCGCCGCAACATCCAGGTGCTGCTGCAGACCCGCCTCGAATCCTGCGAGGGCCGGATCGCCGTACTCAGCGACGGACAGCGCTTCCCGACGCGTACGGTCGTCTGGACGGCCGGCGTCAAACCCCACCCGATCCTCGCCGCCACCGACCTCCCCCTCAACGGCCGCGGACGGCTGAAAGCCACCGCCGAGCTGACGATCGAGGGCACCACGCACGCGTGGGCAGCGGGAGACGCGGCCGCGGTCCCCGATGTCTCCGCCGGCGAACCCGGCAAGGAGTGCGCCCCCAACGCCCAGCACGCCCTGCGCCAGGCCAAGGTTCTCGGCGACAACATCGCGCATTCACTGCGTGGCGAGCCGCTGGAGACCTACGCGCACAAATATGCGGGTTCGGTCGCCTCCCTGGGACTCCACAAAGGCGTCGCACACGTCTACGGACGCAAGCTGAAGGGCTACCCTGCCTGGTTCATGCACCGCGTCTACCACCTCAGCAGGGTCCCGACCGTCAACCGCAAGGCCCGCGTACTGGCCGAGTGGACACTGTCGGGGCTCTTCAAGCGGGAGATCGTCTCCCTCGGATCGCTCGAACATCCCCGAGCGGAGTTCGAACTCGCGGCCGGTGGAAAGTCATCAGGTAAGCCCTCGGACGACCCGAAGGGGTCGACCTGACCGAACCCGGGAACTCCACCGCCAGGCCCGGCGTCTGACGGATGTCGGCCCGGCCGGCCACCCTGCCAGACTGGTCCCGCCCCCACGGACGAGCACCTGCTCGCCCTTCGAACCCACGAGGCTCACCCACAGTGCTGCAACCCCGGGGTGCCACCCCCCAGACCCCCGGCCGGGTCCGGAGCTGGCCGAAGACGACTACACGAGGCAAGGATTCGTGAACTTCACGCGCTGGAGCGCCCGGCTCCCCGGAACGCAGCGCCGCGCCGCAGCGCGGACCGACGCGGTCCCCCCGGACCGGCGGGGCGAGAGCTCCGTGCCCGCCGCCCGCGCCGAGCAGCTCACCGACGAGGCGCTGTCCGTGCCCGCCGTCGACGAACTGCCGGTCCGCGAGGTCCTCGACCGCGTCCCGGCCCTCGTCGCCCTCGTCCACGGCCCCGACCACCGCCTCGCCTACGTCAACGACGCCTACATGACGGCCTTCGGCCCCCGCCCCCTCGGCGACCCGGCCCGCGAGGCCCTCCCGGAACTCGACGAACTCGGCCTGTTCCCGCTCCTCGACCAGGTCCTGCGCAGCGGCAAGCCCCGCACGGTCAAGTCCCGCAAGGCCCCCGACGGCCGCTCCTACACCTTCGCCTGCACCCCGGTCACGGACACCGAGGACGGCGGCGTACTGATCTTCGCCACCGACGTCACCGACCACGCCGAAGCCGCCGAACGCCTCCGCGCCAGCGAACGCCGCCAGCGCGAAACCGCCGTCACCCTCCAGCGCTCCCTCCTGCCCCAGGTCCTCGAACAGCCCGACGACCTGCGCGTCGCCGCGACCTACCAGCCGGGCGGCACGGAAGCCGCGGTGGGCGGCGACTGGTACGACGTGATCACCCTCGGCGGCGGCCGCACGGCCCTCGTCATCGGCGACGTCATGGGCAGAGGCGTGCGCGCGGCCGCGGTCATGGGCCAACTCCGTACGGCCGTCCGCGCGTACGCCCGCCTCGACCTCCCGCCGCACGAGATCCTCCAGCTCCTCGACGGCCTCGCCACCGAGATCGACGCCAACCAGATCGCCACCTGCGTGTACGCCATCCACGATCCGAACGAGGGACGGCTGGTGTACGCCTCGGCCGGCCATCTGCCGATCCTCATCCGCGACGAGAACGGCCAGGTCGTCCGGGCGGACGAGCCCACCGGACCGCCCCTGGGGACCGGCGGCTGGATGCACACGTCGGGCACGGTCGCCCTCAGCCCGGGCTCGACGGCCGTCCTTTACACGGACGGCCTGGTGGAGCGGCGCAACGAGGACCTCGACGAGGGCATCGCCAGCCTGGAGCGCGCCCTGGCCGGCGCGACCGGCACACCCCAGGTCGTCTGCGACCGCCTGGTCCGCACGGCAGGCGTCACCGCCGACCACGACGACGACGTCGCGGTCCTGGTCCTCCAGCACCCGTCCCGCACCGGCCCCGACAGCGACCTCTTCCGCAACGCGGCCCTGGAACTCCTGGGCGGCGTAGAAGCGGCCCCACGCGCGCGTGCCTTCGCCTCCGGAGTCCTGACGAGCTGGCGCTTCCCACCCGACCTGCACGACCTGGGCGTCCTGGCGACCAGCGAACTGGTCGCCAACTCTCTCCAGCACGGCATCCCACCCATGCGGTTGAGGCTCCGCCGTACCGATCGGCGCCTGATCATCGAGGTCACGGATGGAGACGACCATCTGCCCAGGCGCCGCCGAGCGGAACCCGGCGACGAGTCCGGGCGAGGCATCGCCATCGTCGCCACGATCGCCTCGAACTGGGGCTCGCGCAGAACCCCCGGCGGCGGCAAGGCGGTGTGGTGCGAGTTCGCGCTGCCCCGCTAGCTGCGGGCATGCGTGCCGCCTGGGGCGGCACGGGTGGGCGCAGGCGGCACCCCGTCAGCGCCGGGCTGCGCGACCAACCCCTTGGCAGCAACGCCGGGCCACGCATCGTCACGCCTCCGCGGACACCGGCTCCGCAGCCGCCCCACCCCGAGCGACAACCCGGCTCTTCACCAGCCACGGCTGATCCTGTACGTCCGTCAGCTGCCGCCCCAACCGCACCGCGAGGTAGGTGATCCCCAGCGAGAACAGCAGGAAGGTCACGATGTACGGCGCATGCAGCGACGCCCCCATGGGCCCGCCCACCGCAGGCCCGACCGCCAACGCCAACTGCTTGACCAGCGCGAACGCGGAGTTGTACTGCCCGGCCAGCCCACTCGGCGCAAGATCGGCCACCAGCGGGGCAACCGTCGGCGACAACATCGCCTCACCCAGCCCGAACAGCGCGTACGTCGAGATGAACGCGGCCGTCGCCATGGCCTGACTGCCATGTCCCAGCCCCGCATACCCGGCCGCGATCCAGGCCACGGCCCAGATGAGCCCCACGGCGGCGATCACCCGAGACCGCCTCTGCCGCTCCACGAACCTCAGCACGAGGAACTGCGCCACCACGATCATCCCGGTGTTCGCGGCCAGCGCGGTCCCGAGCGCGGACGTCGAGATCCCGGCCGCCTCGACCCCGTACGCACTGAGCCCCGACTCGAACTGTCCGTAGCACGCGAAGAACAGCACAAAGCCCAGCACGCACAGCTGCACCATGGCCCGGTTGGACAGCAACTGCTTCCAGCTGCCCTTGGCCGACCCGGCAGGCGCCTGGCCGATCTGCGGCGAGTGCGGCATCCGCACGGTCACCATCACGACGACCAGCAGCAGGAACATCGCCGCCTCGATCGAGAACAGCAGAGTGAACGAGCTGACGCGCGTGGCATCGACGAGATGACCGCCGATGAGGCCACCGACACCCAGCCCCAGGTTCTGCAGAAAGAACTGCGTGGCGAACGCCCGCGACCGGGTCTCGGCCGACGAGCAGTCCACGATCATCGTCGCGAGCGCCGGCTGCATCACGGCCTGCCCCGACCCGAGAGCGGCCGCCGACAGCAAGACAGCGGTGGCATTGCCGGCGAGCCCCAGGCTCAGCGCACCGACCGCGGCGGTGATCAGGGCGGCGAGCAGCACCGGCAGCGGACCCCGCCGGACGATGGCCCGCCCGGCGAACGGCAGCACGACCAACGCGGCCACGGCGAACACGGCGAGTACGAGACCCGCCGTCATCGCCCCCAGCCCCCGCACCTGCGCCACATAGACGTACAGGTAGGGGACGGTGAAACCGAGCCCGAACGCGCTGAGTGCGTTGCCCACGTGGATCCGGCGCATCGCTGCGCCCATCGCCCTGGTCACGTTCACCTCTCTCACTAGTTAGGAGTGAAGACTTCAAGACTAAAGTTCGAAGCTAAAGACTACATAGCGAAGGACTTCAAAGCAAAGAGGCCGCATGCGATACTGCGCCCATGGCCGAGACCCCTGGCGTCACCGAGCCGACGCTCGAAGAACAGATCGCCGCCTACCAGCGCGAGTTCCAGGACCTCGACCCCCAGGTCGAGAAGATCGTCTCGGCCCTCTCCCGCCTGAACCGCCGTATGAACGTCGCCTACAGCCGCCAGACCTCCGCCCTCGGCATCAGCAACGCCGAGTGGGAGGTCCTCAAGGCCCTCGTCCTCTCCGGCGCCCCCTACCGCATGGGCCCCGGCGACCTCGCCAAGCGACTCGGCCTCACCCCGGCCGCGATGACCCACCGGATCGACCGCATGGTCACCGAGGGCCTGGTCACCCGCGAACGCGACGAGTCCAACCGCGTCCGCGTCATCGTGGAGCTGACCGCCGAGGGCCGCCAGAAGTGGCTGGAGGCGATGCGCCTCGCGACGGTCTTCGAGGAGGACCTCCTCCAGGACCTGTCCGCGGAGGAGCGCACGACCCTCGGTGAAGTGCTCACCCGCCTTCTGCGCAGGGTGGAGCACGCCCAGCCCGACGCCGGCGGCCGTCTCACGGACCTCGACTAAAGATCTTGACAGGCGACGCTTGACAGCCCCCTCCCCGATCCGTAATGTTCTTCGGGTTGCCGCGGAGCCGTAACGGTTCTGCGACAGCACCTCCCGCCGCGAAAGCGGCAAACCAAACCATCAGCACGATCTCCCGTCAGGGTTGATTTCGGCATGCCCGATTTCAATTCGAATGGGAACTCGGTGGCCCGATTGGGAATCGCCGAGAGGATCCGCTAAGGTTTGAGACGTCGGAACGGCCCAACGGCCGGGAAGGCAAACCCCGCTGACTGGGGATCAGGTCGAGAAAAGGTCTGATAGAGTCGGAAACGCAAGACCGAAGGGAAGCCCGGAGGAAAGCCCGCGAGGGTGAGTACAAAGGAAGCGTCCGTTCCTTGAGAACTCAACAGCGTGCCAAAAATCAACGCCAGATATGTTGATACCCCGTCTCCGACCGTTCGGTCGGGGCGAGGTTCCTTTGAAGAAAAACACAGCGAGGACGCTGTGAACGGTCGGGCTTATTCCGCCCGACGGTTCCGCTCTCGTGGTGTCGACCCGGATGACCGGGAAAACATTCACGGAGAGTTTGATCCTGGCTCAGGACGAACGCTGGCGGCGTGCTTAACACATGCAAGTCGAACGATGAACCACTTCGGTGGGGATTAG
>NZ_JBFALC010000020.1:0-136376 GCF_040656035.1 Streptomyces sp. NPDC050211 | reverse complement strand
GTGAAATACGTGTACGACTGCTGGAACCCGATCTGCGCCAGCGTGTGCATCATCGCCGGACGCGTGAACGCCTCCGCCAGGAAAATCACATCCGGGTCGGTGCGCCCGACGTCCGCCAAAACCCGCTGCCAGAACACCACCGGCTTGGTATGCGGATTGTCCACCCGGAAGATCCGCACCCCGTGCGCCATCCACAACCTGAGCACCCGCAGCGTCTCCGCGACCAGCCCGTCCACGTCCGCGTCGAACGCGATGGGATAGATGTCCTGGTACTTCTTCGGCGGATTCTCCGCATACGCGATCGACCCGTCCGGGCGGTGATGGAACCACTCCGGATGCTTGTCCACCCACGGATGATCCGGCGAACACTGCAACGCGAAGTCCAGCGCCACCTCCATCCCCAGCGCACGCGCCTGGGCCACGAACCAGTCGAAGTCCTCGAAGCCGCCCAGCTCCGGATGGATCGCGTCGTGCCCGCCCTCCGGCGACCCGATCGCCCACGGCACCCCCACATCCTCCGCAGACGGGTTGAGGGTGTTGTTGCGGCCCTTGCGGAACGTGGTCCCGATCGGATGGACCGGCGGCAGATACACCACGTCGAAACCCATCGACGCGATCACCGGCAAACGCCGCGCCGCCGTCCGGAACGTCCCGTGCGGCCGCTCCGGCGTGCCCTCCGACCGCGGGAAGAACTCGTACCACGACCCGAACAGCGCCCGCTCCCGCTCCACCAGCAACGGCAACGCCTCCGACGCCGTCACCAACTCCCGCAGCGGATACCGCGACAGCACCGCGTCGACCTCGGGCGTCAGGGCCGCCGCCAGCCGGGAGGAGGCCGGACGGGTCTCGTCCCTGAGGGCGTCGACGGCGGCGAGGAGAACCTCGCGCCTGCCGCCGGCCCTGGGCACACCGGTGGCCGCACGTTCGTAGAGCCGGGCGCCCTCTTCCAGGACCAGCTCGGTGTCGATCCCGGCCGGGATCTTGATGTGGGCGTGGTGCCGCCAGGTGGTGATGGGATCGCCCCAGGCCTCCACGGTGAACGACCACAGGCCGGTCCGGTCGGCGACGACCTCGGCTCCCCAGCGGTCGGTGCCCGGCGCGAGCTCCCGCATCGGGGTCCACGGTCCGGGACGGCCGTCCGGATCCTTCAGTACGACATTGGCGGCGACCGCGTCATGTCCCTCGCGGAACACGGTGGCCGAGACCTCGAACGCCTCACCGGTGACGGCCTTCGCGGGCCGGCGCCCGAGCTGGACGATCGGGCGGACGTCGAGGACGGGTATGCGCCCGACGCCGGCCGTGCCGCCCGCAGAGGGTGGCTCCGGGGCCGGTGCGGCGGCGCCGTCGGGGCGCACGGCAAGTGATTCGGTGCTGGATGTCGGGGGTGATGACGAGTGGTGCGTGGCGGGCATGACCGCTCCTGTCCGCGTCAACGAGGGTGCGGGCGGATGGGGGTGGGGAGGTGGGTCCTGCGGACGTCTTCAAGGGTGCTGCTGTGGCGTGACGGTGGTGTGACTGTGGGGTGTCCCGCAGGAGCCTTCCCACCCTATTCGGGTGGGCAATCCGGCACTTTGTTAACTACTCACGCGTATGTCTACACACAAGTCCGGCCCCGTTCGAGAGGAACGGAGCCGGTCCTGGGAATCTGAACGCAACTTGTCGCAATCAGCGCGGTACTTGCAGGAGCCTGTTCGGCGAACCGAGGCCCCGCCCGGAGACCTTTCCGGACACCGCCCCGGACGCCAGCGCCTTGGCGACCTGCGAAGGCGGCGCCTTCCGGTGGTCGGCGAGATACAGCGCGGCCACGCCCGCGGCGTGCGGCGACGCCATCGACGTACCGGAATAGGTCGCCCTGCCGGTGTTGCTCGCGATGGACGCCGAGGTGATCGACACGCCCGGGGCGAACAGGTCGAGGGCGGAGCCGAAGTTGGAGAAGCCCGCCCGTGCGTCCTTCTTGTCGCTCGCGCCGACCGTGATCGCCTCCCGTACCCCCGCGGGGGAGTAGAGGGAGGCCGGCAGCCCGTCGTTGCCGGCCGCGACGGTGTACGTCACGCCGGACCTGATGGAGTTGCGTACGGCCGCGTCGAGCTGGGCGTTGTAGGAGCCGCCCAGGCTGAGGTTGGCGACCGCGGGCTTCCTCGCATGCCTCGTCACCCAGTCGATGCCTGCGATGACCTGGGCCGTCGTCCCCGCGCCCGCGTTGTCGAGGACGCGTACGGCGACGACCTTGGCCTTCTTGGCGACGCCGTAGGTCTTGCCCGCGGCGATGCCTGCGACATGCGTGCCGTGTCCGTTGCCGTCCCCGGCGGACTTGTCCTTGCCGACGAAGTCCCAACCGTAGCTCGCCCGTCCGCCGAAGTCCTTGTGGCCGATCCGGATGCCGGTGTCGATGACGTACACGGTCACACCGCTGCCCGCGGAGTCGGGCCAGGTGTACGACTTGTTCAGCGGCAGGTTCTTCTGGTCGATGCGGTCGAGCCCCCAGGACGGCGGGTTCTTCTGCGTGTGGTCCAGGGTCACTCTGGTGTCCTGGACGACCGAGGCGACGCGGGAGTCCGCCGCGAGCCGCTTCGCCTGTCTCTCGTCGGCCTGTACGGCATAGCCGTTGAGTACCGTGCCGTAGGTGTGGCTTATTTTCGCCCCGTACTTTTCGGCGAGGCTCTTTCCGGCCGCCGACGGAGCCGTTGTGCCCCCCTTGAGCGTGACCAGATAACTTCCTCCCACGGAACCGGGTGCACCGGCGCCGAGTATGTGCCCCTCTGGTGCGGCGTGCGCGGGCAGGGTCGTGGCCGACATCGCCGCGGCACAGGTCACCGCGGTCAGGCCCCCCACCCAGCGCAGACGCCGAGTTCGCGTCCGTGTCATGTTCGGGTCCCCCTCCTCAACTCCACTGGGCAGCCTCTCGTGCGGTGTGAAGCACCACAAGGTGGCCTACAGGGGCGGAATCGGCCAGATCGGTCATGGGGTATCTGTGAAGTTCGGGGTGAGATGATCCGGCCCGTCCGGCGATTGCCCCCAGCGAGGTCGACACCATGACCGGTACCGTCGTCGGGGACGCTGACGCACACCGCCGTGCGTCATCCAGCGAAGCGTTGAGGTGGAATGTGAAGGCGATCCGTCGATTCACCGTCCGACCCGTTCTCCCCGAATCCCTCCAGCCGCTCAGCGATCTCGCGCGGAATCTCCGCTGGTCCTGGCATACGGAGACGCGCGACCTCTTCCAGTCCGTCGACCCGGAGCGCTGGGCCGCCTCGGACGGCGACCCGGTACGTCTCCTCGGCAGCGTGCCGACCGAGCGGCTCGCCGAACTCGCCGAGGACCGCCCCTTTCTGCGCCGCCTCACCGCGGTCGCCGACGACCTGAACGACTATGTGACCGGCGACCGCTGGTACCAGACCCAGTCCGCCGAACTGCCCACCGCCGTCGCCTACTTCTCCCCGGAGTTCGGCATCACGGCCGCCCTGCCCCAGTACTCCGGCGGCCTCGGCATCCTCGCCGGCGACCATCTCAAGGCCGCCAGCGACCTGGGCGTCCCGCTGATCGGCGTGGGCCTCCTCTACCGCCACGGCTACTTCCGCCAGACCCTCTCCCGGGACGGCTGGCAGCAGGAGCACTACCCCGTCCTCGACCCCAACGAGCTGCCGGTCGCCCTGCTCAAGGAGCCCGACGGCACCCCCGCCCAGGTCTCGATCGCCCTGCCCGGCGGCCGCTCGATGCACGCCCGCATCTGGCTGGCCCAGGTGGGCCGGGTCCCCCTGCTGATGCTCGACTCGGACGTCGAGGAGAACGACCACGGCGAACGCGGCGTGACCGACCGGCTCTACGGCGGCGGCAGCGAGCACCGGCTCCTTCAGGAGATGCTGCTGGGTATAGGAGGTGTCCGGGCGGTACGGACGTACTGCCGCCTCACCGGCCATCCCGCGCCCGAGGTCTTCCACACCAACGAGGGCCACGCGGGCTTCCTCGGCCTGGAGCGCATCGCGGAACTCGTCGACGGCGGGCTGGACTTCGACGCGGCGCTGGAGGCGGTCCGCGCGGGCACCGTCTTCACGACCCACACCCCCGTCCCGGCCGGCATCGACCGCTTCGACCGCGAACTGGTCGCAGGCCACTTCGGCCCCGACGCCGAACTCCCGCGCATCGACGTCGAACGCATCCTCCACCTCGGCATGGAGACCTACCCGGGCGGCGAACCGAACCTCTTCAACATGGCCGTGATGGGCCTGCGTCTCGGCCAGCGCGCCAACGGCGTCTCCCTGCTGCACGGCCATGTCAGCCGGGAGATGTTCTCCGGGCTGTGGCCGGGATTCGACGCGGACGAGGTGCCGATCACCTCGGTGACGAACGGCGTGCACGCCCCGACCTGGGTGGCCCCCGAGGTCTTCCGGCTGGGCGCCCGGCAGATCGGCGCCCAGCGCACCGAGGACGCGCTGACCGTCGGCGGCTCGGACCGCTGGGA
This sequence comes from Streptomyces sp. NPDC050211, assembly GCF_040656035.1. Lineage (NCBI taxonomy): Bacteria > Bacillati > Actinomycetota > Actinomycetes > Kitasatosporales > Streptomycetaceae > Streptomyces > Streptomyces sp. NPDC050211. The sequence continues at coordinate 131,917 of NZ_JBFALC010000020.1, read as the reverse complement.
CGCGGTGGCGGAGATCCCGGACCAGGACATCTTCGAGCTGCGGCGGGTCCTGCGTGAGCAGTTGGTCGTGGAGGTACGGCAGCGGCTGCGGGCCTCCTGGCGGCAACGCGGGGCCGGGAGCGCCGAGCTGGGGTGGATCGACGGCGTGCTGGATCCGGACGTGCTGACGATCGGGTTCGCGCGGCGCGTCCCGTCGTACAAGCGGCTGACGCTGATGCTGCGTGACCGCGACCGGCTGATGGACCTGCTGCTGCACCCCGAGCGGCCCATCCAGATCGTGGTCGCCGGCAAGGCGCATCCGGCGGACGACGGCGGAAAGCGGCTGGTGCAGGAGCTGGTCCGGTTCGCGGACGACCCGCGGGTGCGCCACCGCATCGTCTTCCTGCCCGACTACGGCATGGCGATGGCGCAGAAGCTCTACCCCGGCTGCGACATCTGGCTGAACAACCCGCTGAGGCCGCTGGAGGCCTGCGGCACCAGCGGCATGAAGGCGGCGCTCAACGGCTGCCTCAACCTGTCCGTGCTGGACGGCTGGTGGGACGAGTGGTTCCAGCCGGACTTCGGCTGGGCCATCCCGACGGCGGACGGCACGGGCACGGACCCGGACCGGCGCGACGACATAGAGGCCGCGGCGTTGTACGACCTGCTGGAACAGCGGGTGACCCCGCGCTTCTACGAGCGCGGACAGGACGGGCTGCCCGACCGCTGGATCGAGATGGTCCGCCAGACCCTCACCCTGCTCGGGCCGAAGGTGCTGGCCGGGCGCATGGTGCGGGAGTACGTCGAGCGGCTCTACACGCCCGCCGCGCACGCGCACCGCGCGATGACGCCGGACTCCGCCCGGGAACTCGCCGTCTGGAAGCGGCGGGTGCGGTCGGCCTGGCACGCGGTGACCGTCGACCACGTGGAGACGTCCGCCGCCTCGGCCACCGCCGAACTCGGCACGACCCTCAGTCTGCGGGTCCGGGTCGGCCTCGGCGACCTCGCGCCCGACGACGTGGAGGTGCAGGCGGTGTCGGGTCGCGTCGACCCGGAGGACCGGATCACCGATGCTGCGACGGTGCCGCTGAAGCCGGTCGGCGGGCCGGATCTGGACGGGCGGTGGGTGTACGAGGGTCCGCTCTCCCTCGACCGGACCGGGCCGTACGGCTACACGGTGCGGATTCTGCCCGCGCATCGGCTGCTGGCGTCGAGCGCGGAGCTGGGACTGCTGGCGGTGCCCGCGGAGGACGTCGTGGAGGGGGCGGGGCTGCTGATGAGGTGAGCCTCAGAACTCCTCGTGCGGTGCGCACAGCCTGCGCAGGGTCGCGCCGAGCCGGCGGGCGTACGCATGCTGCAGTCCCCGCGTCGCCGGACCGCCCGCCCGTGCGTACCACTTCGCGCCCCGGCTGAAGGCGGACACCGTCAGCCAGACGGTGCCGTCGCCGGTGCGTTCGACGAGGAAGGCCTCCTCGCCGCACTCGGGGTGGCCGGTGAGGGTGCCGTACGCCCAGCCGGCCCTGCGGTGTTCCTCCACCGTCCACACCACGCGGCAGGGGGCCTTGATGAGGCCGGCGAGGGTGACGGTGACGTCCACACCGGGTTCCGCGCGCTCCGCGCTCGCCTCGATGCCCACGCCCATCGCGCGGTGCATCTCCCAGGTCAGGACCGCCTCGGACGCGCGGCGGAAGACCGGCTCGCCCTCGCCGATGCGGGTGCGGACGTTCATGGGGTGGAAGCCGGGCGGGCAGAAGCCGCGCTCGCGGGTCGCGCCGACGTCGTCGTACGTGAAGGACATGGGAGCCAAGCCTAGGGCGGCACCCGGGAATGCCTTCGTTCCGGGTGCCGCCTGTCAACTTCGTGTCACTTAACTGACATTGACCGCGCTCCAGGCGGCGGCCACCGCCTTGTACTCGGTGCTGTCGGATCCGTACAGGTCGGAAGCCGCGCTCAGGGTCGCCGTGCGGGCGCCCGCGTACTTGGTCGTCGAGGTCATGTACTCGGTCAGCGCCTTGTACCAGATCTGGACGGCCTTGTCCCGGCCGATGCCGGTGACCGTGGAGCCGTTGGACGTCGGGGAGTCGTAGCTGACCCCGTTGATCGTCTTCGCGCCGCTGCCCTCGCTCAGCAGGTAGAAGAAGTGGTTCGCGGGGCCCGAGGAGTAGTGGACGTCCAGGCCGCCCAGCGAGGAGGACCAGCTGTCGGCCGAGTTGCCGTCCTTGCTCGGCTTGTCCATGTGGCGCAGCGGGGAGCCGTCGCCGTTGATGTCGATCTTCTCGCCGATGAGGTAGTCGCCGACGTCGGAGGAATTGTTGGCGTAGAACTCCACCGCCGTGCCGAAGATGTCGGACGTGGCCTCGTTCAGGCCACCGGACTCGCCGCTGTAGTTCAGGCCCGCCGTGTTCGAGGTGACGCCGTGGGTCATCTCGTGCCCGGCCACGTCCAGCGAGGTGAGCGGCTTGACGTTGCCCTCGCCGTCGCCGTACGTCATGCAGAAGCAGCTGTCGGACCAGAAGGCGTTGACGTACGCGTTGCCGTAGTGGACGCGCGAGTAGGCCGCCTTGCCGTCGTTCTTGATGCCGCTGCGGCCGAAGGCGGTCTTGTAGAAGTCCCAGGTCTCCTGCGCGCCGTAGGCGGCGTCGACGGCGGCCGTCTGGTCGCTGGAGGAACTGCCGAAGGTGCCGGTGCCCCAGGTGTCGTCGGCGTCGGTGAACAGCGTGCCGGTGCCCGAGGTGCCGCGGGCCAGGTTGTACGTCTTGTGGCTGCCGCGCGAGGTGTCGTTCATCTGGTACGTCGAACCCGACAGGACCGTGCCGAGGGTGACCGTGCCCGAGTAGCCGCTCTTGCCGGTGCCGGTCTCGATGCCCTGGTACTCGTACAGCTTCTTGCCGGTGACCGCGTCGGTGATGACGTGCAGTTCGTTCGGGGTGCCGTCCTCCTGGAGGCCGCCGACGACCGTCTCGTAGGCGAGGGTCGGCTTGCCGTCCGCCGCCCAGACGACCTTGCGGGGCGCGTTCTTCGCCTCCGACTTGGTGGAGCCCGCGGCCTTGGCGAGCTTGACGGCCTGCTTCTCGGCGGCCGTCTTGGTGACCTCGGGGGACAGGTCGGTGACCTTGATGGCCGCCTTCGTCGCCTTGGTCACGCCCTTGGTCTTGCCGGACGCGGTCTCGTGGACGACCAGGTCGCCGCCGAGGACGGGCAGGCCGGCGTAGGTGCGCTCGTAGCGCGTGTGGACGGTGCCGTCGGCGTCCTTGATGACGTCTCTGACGACCAGCTTCTCCTTGGCGCCGAGGCCTATCTCGCCGGCCGTCTCCGTCGTGGCCGCACCCGCCTGCTTGATCAGGGCGGTGCGGGCGGCCGGGGTGAGGGCCATCGGGACGGCGGCGACCTGATCGGTGCCGGACGGCTCGGGCTCGGCGGAGGCACCGGTGGTCAGACCGGTGGTGAGGAGGGCTCCGGCCGCGACCGCGGTGGCGATGGCCAGAGTGGTGCGCTTGTGACGCGCGTAGTGGGGGGTCTGGCGGGGCACACAAGCTCCTTATGTGGGGGGTTGCTTGGGAAGTTGTGCGGCGGGTGGGGGAAGAGTGACATCAGAGGCGCGTACATGTCAGGACCCCGAAGTGATGTTGGCCGAAAGTCGACTGTCCGGTAAACGTTTCGGGAACATGAACGCGGGTGCCGCCCCGGGGAGTTGAACCACCGGGACGGCACCCTGCCTGTGCGGACTTATGGGTTTACGGGAACGTCAGTTTCCAGCTGTTGATGCTGCCCGTGTCCACGGCCGCGTTGTCCTGGACCCGCAACTGCCAGGTCCCGTTGGCGACTTCGGAGGAGGCGTTCACCGTGTACGTGGTGTTGAGGTCGTCCGAGCTCCCGCCGGTGCCGTACGCCTTCAGCGTGTACGCCGTTCCGTCGGGGGCGACCAGCTGCACCTGAAGGTCACCGATGTAGGTGTGCGTGATGTCCACCGCGACCGCGAGGTTGGAGGGGGCGTTGCCCGTCCGCCCGGTCACGGTGATCGGCGACGTCACCGCGGCCCCGTTGTCCGGAATCGCTACGTCCGCCTCGTTCTCGAAGGACGTACCGCCGCCCCCGCCACCACCGTCGGAGCGTGCGCCGACCGCGACGCCGGCCCAGGCGTCCTGCACCGCCTTGTACTCGGGGCTCGTGGTGCCGTACAGCTCACCGGTCGCGGCGAGGGTGCCGGTGCGGGCGCCCGAGTAGTTGGTCGTGGACGTGAACTTGGTGGTCAGCGCCCGGAACCAGATCTTCTCCGCCTTGTCCCGGCCGATGCCGGTGACCGGAAGGCCGTCCGCGGTGGGCGAGTCGTAGGTGACACCGTTGATAGTCTTGGTGCCGCTGCCCTCGCTCAGCAGGTAGAAGAAGTGGTTCGCGGGACCCGACGAGTAGTGCACGTCGATCGAGCCGATCCCCGAGTACCAGCTGTCCTTGGAGTCCCCGTCCTTGCTGGGCTTGTCCATGTAACGCAGCGGCGTGCCGTCGCCGTTGATGTTGATCTCCTCGCCGATGAGGTAGTCACCGACGTCGGAGGCGTTGTTGGCGTAGAACTCGACGGTCGAGCCGAAGATGTCGGAGGTCGCCTCGTTCAGACCGCCGGACTCGCCGGAGTAGTTGAGGCCAGCGGTGTTGGAGGTGAGCCCGTGGGTCATCTCGTGCGCGGCCACGTCGATGGACGTCAGCGGGTTGGCGTTGCCGGAGCCGTCGCCGTACGTCATGCAGAAGCAGCTGTCCGACCAGAAGGCGTTGACGTAGTTGTTGCCGTAGTGGACCCGGGAGTACGCGCCCACGCCGTCACCGCGGATACCGGAACGCCCGTGCACGTTCTTGTAGTAGTCCCAGGTCAGCGCGGCACCGTAGTGCGCGTCGGCGCCCGCGGACTCCAGGTTGGACGGGGTGCCGTTGCCCCAGATGTCGTCGGGGCCGGAGAAGAGGGTGCCGGTGCCGGAGGTGCCGCGGTTGAGGTTGTACGTCTTGTGGCTGCCGCGCGCGCCGTCGGTGAGGTTGTACGTCGAACCCGACTGGGTGGTGGTGAGGTCGACCGTGCCGGAGTACACCGTGTTGCCGGTGCCGGTCTCGATCGCCTCCCACTCGTACAGCTGCTCGCCGGTCCGCGCGTCCGTGATGACGTGCAGTTCCTGCGGGGTGCCGTCGTGCTGGAAGCCGCCGACGACCGTCTCGTACGCCACGGTCGGCGTGCCGTTCGCGGCCCAGATCACCTTGCGCGGCGCCCGGTTGACGTCGGGGCTCTTGGCGTCCTCGGCCTTCGCGGCGGCCAGCGCCTGCTTCTCCGCTTTGGCCGCGGGGATGGCGGCCGTTGTGGTCGCGGGCTTGATGGCGGCGCGGGTGGCCTTGACGACGGCGTCGGTCGCGCCGGACTTCGCGGTCTCGACGACGAGGTCGCCGCCGAGGACGGGGAGGCCGTCGTACGTCCGCTCATAGCGGGTGTGGACCGTGCCGTTGCCGTCCTTGAGGACATCGCGGACGACCAGCTTCTCCTTGGCGCCGAGGCCCAGGTCCTTTGCGGCCTCCGCCTTGCCCGCATTGGCCTCGCGGATCAACTGCGCCCGCTGGGCGGGGGTGAGCTTGACGGACTCGGCTCCCGGTATGACCTTGCCCGCAGCCGACGGTGCCTTCTCCGGGGCGGCGGTCGCGGCGCCCGACTGGACGGCCGCGGCGATCAGGGCGGCGGCGCCGACGAACACGACGGCGGCCGTTCGGGGAGTGGGTCTGTGGGGGGTGCGTCTGTCTGAGGAATTGCGTCTCAACACGGACTCCTTCTGGCAGGGGTGGGGGCAGTGCGCGGAACCACGTGCGGGAGCCGTCGCCACAGATGTGAGGTTGCTGTGACGTGGTGGTGGGAAGAGTGGCAGGTGAACGGCGGTCGTGTCAGGGGCGCGTCAAGAGATTGACCGGAAACCATCCGTTGTCCGGGAAAGGTTGTTCGCTATGCGGACGCTGTGGTATGTCACATAACGGTCGCCTTGCGCTATGTCACATTTCACGGTCCCCGTGCCACGTCCGCCACAGCCGCGCATACGCCCCGTCCGCCGTCACCAGCTCCTCGTGCGTACCGAGTTCGGTGAGCCGGCCGTCCTCCATCACGGCCACCCGGTCGGCGTCGTGGGCCGTGTGCAGGCGGTGGGCGATGGCGATGACCGTGCGGCCCTCGAGTACGGCGGCCAGAGCGCGCTCGGTGTGGCGGGCGGTCGTCGGATCGAGCAGGGCCGTGGCCTCGTCGAGGATCAGGGTGTGCGGATCGGTCAGCACGACCCGGGCGAGGGCGAGTTGCTGGGCCTGCGGTCCGTCCGTACGGCGGCCCCCCTCGCCGAGCATGGTGTCGAGGCCGTGCGGCAGCTCCCGTACCCAGGCGTCGGCGCCCACCGCGGTCAGGGCCGCCCACAACTCCTCATCCGTGGCGGCCGGTTCGGCGATACGGAGGTTGTCGCGGACCGTGCCGATGAAGACGTGGTGCTCCTGCGTCACCAGCACGACCTGGCGGCGCAGTTGCTCGGGGCCGAGCGCGACGACAGGCACCCCGCCCACCGTCACCGTCCCCTCGGTGGGCGCGTCGACACCGGCCAGCAGCCTGCTCAGCGTCGTCTTCCCGGCGCCGGACGGACCGACCACCGCGAGCCGTTCCCCCGGCCGTACGGTCAGATCGACCCCGCGCAGTACCTCGCCGCCGCGGTCGTAGGCGTAGCGCACCCCGGTCACATCGATCCGGTCATCCGCTGGCACCGGGCAGTCCAGGCCGTCCACCTGCTCGGCCGCCGCCAGCCCCTCCACCCGGGCGAACGAGGCGCTGCTCGCCTGCAGTTGCTCGATCCGCATCAGGACCTCGTCGAGCGGCTGGCCGAGCCGTTGCAGATACAGGGCGGCCGTCACCACCGCGCCGAGGCTCAGCGCGCCGTGCTCCAGCAGGACGCCACCGAGCAGGAGTACGAGCGCCACCGGCAGGATGTACGAGACTTCCACCGCCGGGAAGAAGCCGGTGCGCAGGAACAGGGTGTACAGCCGGGTGCGCTTGGCCGTGTCCAGGGCGTCCCGGCTCGCCTCGGTGCGCCGGTCCGCCAGCCGCAGCGCCTCCACGGTGCGGGCGCCGGACGCCGTCGCCGTGAGGATTTCGGCGACCTGGGAGGTGGCGGCGCCTTCGGCGAGGTAGCCGTCGCGGGCTCGGCGCAGATACCAGCGCAGGGCGTATCGGATGCCGATCAGGCCGAGCAGGCCGCAGGCCCCCAGGCGGGGGTCGAGCAGGAACACCGCGCCGATCAGGAACAGTGCCTGTACGGCGTTGACCAGGAGGATCGGGCCGATGTCGCGCAGGGTGGTGCCTACGGTCGCCACGTCTGCGGTGCCGCGTGCGGTGAGGTCGCCGGTGCCGGCGCGTTCCACTGTGGACGTGGGGAGGGCGAGGGTTCTCTTCACGAACTCTTCGCGCACGCGGGCCAGGGTGCGTTCGCCGAAGCGGTGTCCTATGAAGCGGGCGTATCGCGCCAGCGCGAGTTGGGCCAGGGCGCAGAGGAGGATGGTGAGTGCGAGTCGATCCACGGCTGACACGTCGGTGCCGGTTTGTACTTCGTCGATGATGCGGCCGAGCAGCCAGGGGCCGGCCAGGCCGGCTGCGGCTGCGAGTGAGTTGAGGGTGAGTACGGCGGCGAAGGCTCGGCGGTCGGCTTGGATCAGGCGGATGAATGCGTGGCGTACGGCTTTGGGGTTGGCGATGGGGAGTGCGGCTACTGGGGCGGGGCCTGGTGTGGGCTGCCGGGTGCTGGTGCGTTGTGGCTTGTCGCGCAGTTCCCCGCGCCCCTGGGTGGGTTGTTGTGCCGTCAACTCAGGAGCTCCTCGGCGTTCTCGTCTCGTGCCACCAGGACTCGGTATCCCGGCTCGCCGTCCAGGAGTTCGTCGTGGGTGCCCGTCGCTGCCACCTTGCCGTCCACCAGGTAGTGCACGGTGTCCGCGTGGTCCAGGACCAGTGGGGACGTGGAGGTCACTACCGTCGTTCGGCCGTTCCGTGCTTCGTGCAGTCGTTCCGCCACCCTGGCCTCGGTGTGGGCGTCCAGGGCGGACGTCGGCTCTATGGCGAGGAGGATCTCGGGGTCGGCCAGCAGGGCGCGGAGGAGGCGGATGCGTTGGCGTTGGCCGCCGGAGAGGTTGCGGCCCTGGGCGTCGATCGGGGAGTCGAGGCCGTTGGGGAGGGACTGGACGATGTCGTCGGCCACGGCGGTGTGGATCGCGCGGGTGATGTCGTCGTCGCCTGGAGTGCCTCGGCCGCTGATCAAGTCGCGCAGGGGGCCCGCGAACAGGTCGGCCTCGTGTTCGGCTACCAGGATTCGCTCGCGTATCTGGTGCAGGGGGATGTCGGACAGCGGTACGTCGCCCCAGGCCGCCGTCGAGGGGGTGTATCGGCCGAGGCGGTCGATCACGGTGGTGGCGTCGGCTGGGGCGGCGGTGGCCAGGGCGGTCAGGTGGCCCGGTTGGATCCGGACACCTGACTCGGGGTCGTGCAGTACGGCGGGCGCCGTGGGGGCCGGTCGGGTTCCGGTGTCTTCCATCGGCTCCAGGCGGAGGAATCGTACGACCCGCCGTGCCGCGACCACGCCCCGGCTGAGCTGATAGCCGCACTCGACGAGGAAGGCCACCGGGCCCACCAGGACGGCGACATAGCCGTACACCGCCACCAACTCGCCCACGGTGATGTCCCCTTGGGCGGCGAGGCGGGCCGCGAGCCAGGTCACCACGCCGAGGAACACCGTGGGCAGGCCCATGCCGAGGGCCTGGACCCAGCTGGTGACCGCGCCGACCCGGTAGCCCTGGGCCAGGAGTCGCTGGGAGTCGCGGTGGAAGGCGTCGGCGAACAAGCCTTTTCCGCCGAGACCGTTGAGGACGCGCAGACCGCCCGCTAGGTCGCCGATGCGGGCCGTCAGGACGCCCTGCCGCTCGCGGTAGTCGGTCTCGGCGCCCTGCAGCCGTGCGAGCAGCGGGCCGACGAGGACGCCGAGCAGCGGCATGCCGAGCAGCACCACCACCGCGATGGGCACCGACACCGACAACAGCAGGGCGGCGACGACGAGATAGGACACGACGGCACCGACGCCGGGACCGACCACGGTCAGGGACTGGCTGATCGTGAGCACGTCGCCGACGCCGATCGTCACGACCTCCCCGGCGCCCGCCCGGCGTGACAGCGCGGCTCCCAGCCGGATCGCCTGTCCGACGACGACCTTGACCGTGCGGAAGTTGGCGTCCATCCGCACCCGGGTCATCGTGCGGTGCCGCATGATGCTCAGCCAGGCGTTGAAGGCCCCCACGGCGAACAGGGCGGCCGTCCAGCGCGCCAGCGCCGGGAAGTCGCCCGGCTCCAGACCCTCGTCGATGGCCCGGGACAGCAGATACGGTGCCGCCGCCAGCAGCACCATCCAAGTGCTGCCCAGCAGCGCCCCGGCGAGCGAACGGCCCGGCTGCCGTGTCACCAGCCACCACAGATACCGTCCGCCGCCCCGGCAGTCGGGCCGGCCCGGATCCTCGTACGCGTCGATCACATGGCCCCCGAAGACCTCAACTGGTCAATGTCATGCCAGGCTGTCCCGCCAGGCCTGGTGCAGATCCGCGAACCGGCCCGTCCCCGCGATGAGTTCGCCGGGGCTGCCGTCCTCGACGATCCGGCCGTGCTCCATCACCAGCACCCGGTCGGCGATCTCGACGGTGGACAGCCGGTGGGCGATGACGACGGCGGTACGGCCGTGCAGGACCGTCGACATGGCGCGCTGCACGGCCCGTTCGCCCGGCACGTCCAGGGAGCTGGTCGCCTCGTCGAGGATCAGTACGGCCGGGTCGGCGAGCAACGCGCGGGCGAAGGCGACCAGTTGGCGCTGTCCGGCGGAGATACGGCCGCCGCGTTTGCGTACATCCGTGTCGTAGCCGTCGGGCAGCGCGGCGATGAACTCGTGCGCGCCGATCGCCTTCGCGGCCCGCTCGATCTCCTCGCGGGTGGCGTCGGGGCGGCCGATCGCGATGTTCTCGGCGACCGTGCCGGAGAACAGGAACGCCTCCTGCGTCACCATGACCACCCCGCGCCGCAGTTCGGGCACGTCGAGGTCGCGCAGATCGACGCCGTCGAGCAGGACCCGCCCTGCGGAGGGGTCGTAGAACCGGGCGAGCAGCTTCGCCAGTGTCGACTTGCCCGCGCCGGTCGAGCCGACCACGGCGACCGTCTGCCCGGCGGGGATGGTGAGGTCGAAGCGGGGGAGGACCTCGCCACCGGTGCGGTAACCGAAGCTGACCGCGTCGAAGACGACCTCGCGGCCGGGGTGCTCGGTCTCGAGCGCCGGAAGCTGCCGGGGAGTCGACGGCTCGGGCACGGACGGCGTCTGGGCGAGCAGCCCGGCGATCTTCTCCAGCGAGGCGGCGGCCGACTGATACGAGTTGAGGAACATGCCGAGCCGGTCGATCGGGTCGTACAGCCGCCGCAGATAAAGCACGGCGGCGGCGAGCACGCCGAGGGCCAGGGTGCCGCCCGCCACCCGGTAGGCACCCCACAGCACGATGCCCGCGACCGCGGTGTTCGCGACCAGCCGGGACCCGACGACATAACGGGCCATCTCCAGCAGCGCGTCGCCGTTGGTGCGCTCGTGCCGCGCGTTCAGGACGCCGAAGTCACGGTCGTTGACGGCCTCGCGGCGGAAGGCGCGCACCGGGCGGATGCCGTTCATCGTCTCCACGAACTTCACGATGACGGCGGCGATGGCGGTGGAGCGGATCCGGTACACCCGTCCCGCGCGCCGCTGATAGACCCGTACGAGCAGATACAGCGGCACGAACGACGCCACGGCGACCGCGCCCAGGCCCAGATCCAGCCAGAGCAGCATCACCGAGATGTAGACGAAGGACAGCACGACGGTCACCAGCTCCTGCAGCCCCTCGTTGAGGAGCTCACGCAGCGACTCGACGTCCGTCGTGGAACGGGAGATGAGCCGGCCCGAGGTGTACCGCTCGTGGAAGTCGATGCTCAGCGCCTGCGCATGCCGGAAGATACGGCCGCGCAGGTCGAGCAGCACGTCCTGGTTGACGCGGGCGGCGGCGATGATGAACCAGTACTGCAGCCCGCCGGACGCCAGCGAGCACAGCAGATAGCCGGCGCCCACGGCGATGAGCGGCCCGTAGTCGTCGGCGCGGATCGCCGGTACGGCACTGTCGATGGCGTACGCCACCAGCAGCGGGCCCGCCTGCACGGCCGCCTGCTGGAGCAGCAGCAGGAACGTCGTGAGGGCGACCCTGGCCTTCATCGGGGCGAGGAGGGAACGCAGCAGCGTGGCCGTCGCGCCCGGGGGAGTGGGCAGGACGTCGCGGTCGAAGGGGTCGCCGGGGCCCGGCTTCCGAGGGAGGTCCTGCTGGTCGTCGTCGGCCGTGGGCACGGAGGTCGAGGGCGCGGTCACCGGTGGTCCTCCACTTCTCGGGACGATTCTCCGGACGATTCCCCGGACATCAGATGGGCGTACTCCGCGTTCGTCCGCAGCAGTTCGTAGTGCGTGCCCACGGCGGTGATACGGCCGCCGGAGAGCAGGGCGACACGGTCGGCCAGCAGCACGGTGGACGGGCGGTGCGCCACGATGAGCGCGGTCGTGTCGGCGAGCACCTCCCGCAGGGCGGCCTCGACGGCGGCCTCCGTATGCACGTCCAGCGCCGACAACGGGTCGTCCAGGACGAGGAACCTGGGGCTGCCGACGACGGCCCGCGCGAGCGCGAGGCGCTGCCGTTGTCCTCCGGAGAGGCTGAGGCCCTGCTCGCCGACCTGGGTCTCCGTGCCCTGGGGGAGGGCGTGCGCGAACTCGGCCTGCGCGACGGAGAGCGCGCGGTGCAGCTCCTCGGCGCCGGCCTCGTCGTCGGCGCCCATGAGGACGTTGTCCCCGACGCTCGCGGAGAAGAGGGTGGGCTCCTCGAAGGCGACGGCGACGAGGGCGCGCAGCGAGTCTCGGGGTATCTCGGTGATGTCGGTGCCGTCGAGGGTGATGCGGCCGGAGGTGACCTCGTGGAGGCGGGGGACGAGGGCGGTGAGGGTTGTTTTTCCGCTTCCGGTGGCGCCTACCAGGGCCATGGACTCGCCGGGGCGTATGTGGAGGTTTATGCGGTCGAGGGTGGGTGGGGAGTCGTTGGAGGCGTCTGGGTAGCGGAAGGTGACGTCGTGGAAGTGGATGCCCTCGTTGTCGGCTGCGGGTCTGTGGGGGCTTGTCGCGCAGTTCCCCGCGCCCCTTTGGGGCGCCTTTGCCTCCGGCGATTCGTCCATCACCTCGAAGTATCGTTCCGTCGCCGTTGCCGCTTCCTGGCTCATCGCCAGCAGGAAGCCGATCGACTCCACCGGCCAGCGGATCGCAAGGGCCGTTGACAGGAACGCCACCAACGTTCCCGCGGACAACGCACCGTCAGCCACCTGTACGGCCCCGAGCACGAGCGCCGCTCCGATCGCCACCTCCGGGAGGGTCACGATGATGGCCCAGATGGCTGCCAGCAGACGTGCCTTGCGCAGCTCGGTTCCCCGGAGGGTGCGGGAGAGTTCGCGGAATGCTCGGGCCTGGCTTCGATGGCGTCCGAAGCCCTTGATGATGCGGATGCCGAGGACGCTCTCCTCGACGACGGTCGTCAGGTCGCCGACCTGGTCCTGCGCTCGGCGCGCGACCTCGGCGTAGCGCCGCTCGAAGATCACGCAGGTGATCAGTACGGGTATGGCGGGACCGAGGATGACCAGTCCCAGCGTCCAGTCCTGGACCAGCATGATGGCCACGCCGACCAGGATCGTCACCCCGTTGACCAGGAGGAACGTCAGCGGGAAGGCCAGGAACATGCGCAGCAGCATCAGGTCCGTGGTGCCCCGGGAGAGGAGCTGGCCGGAGGCCCAGCGGTCGTGGAAGGCGACCGGCAGCCGCTGCAGATGCCGGTAGAGATCCGCCCGCATCTCCGCCTCGACATGCGACAGCGGCCGTGCCACCAGCCACCGCCGCAGCCCGAACAGCAGCGCCTCCGCGAACCCGAGCAGCAGCAGATACAGCGCCCCGAGCCAGACGCCCGCCGGATCCCGCTCGGCGACCGGCCCGTCCACCATCCACTTCAGCACGAGCGGAATCACCAGCCCCACGCACGAGGCGAGTACGGCGACGAACGCGGCGGTGAACAGCCGCACCCGGACGGGCCGCACATACGGCCACAACCGCAACAGGGCTTTGACGGCGGAGCGTTCCTTGGTGGTGGCACGTGTCGTGGACATCAGCAGCGAGCCTACGGACCGGCACTGACAACGCCCACCGAGTTTTGGCCGGACCGGGATCGGCCGCTGGTCCTACGACCTGCGCGTTCGGCACGTCGAACCAAGGGCGCCCGGTTGGTCGTACCCCCGCATCAACCGATCGGCCGATGCGCCTTCGAGCGCGACGGCCGATGTGGCGGACCTCGTCCCGCCGGGACCCTCGAAGCATGTCAGCCACATCTGTCATCGAAGTCAGCGGACTGCGTAAGTCCTACGGCGGCCGGGCCGTCGTCGACGGTGTCTCCTTCACCGTCGGGGAGGGCGAGATCTTCGGGATCCTCGGCCCGAACGGCGCCGGCAAGACCACCACCGTCGAGTGCGTCGAGGGCCTGCGGGTCCCCGACTCGGGCCGCGTCCGGGTCGCCGGGCTCGATCCGGTCGCCGACCACGACAAGGTCACCCGCGTCCTGGGCGCCCAGCTCCAGGAGAGCGAACTCCAGGCGAAGCTCACCGTCCGCGAGGCGCTGGAACTGTACGCCGCCTTCTACGCGACTCCGGCCGACTGGCGTCCGCTCGCCGAACGCCTCGGCCTCACCGACAAGTTGACCACCCGGTTCGCCCGCCTCAGCGGTGGCCAGAAACAGCGCCTGTTCATCGCGCTCGCCCTGATCGGCAACCCGCGCATCGTCGTCCTCGACGAGCTGACCACCGGCCTCGACCCGCGTGCCCGCCGCGACACCTGGCAGCTCATCGAGGAGGTCCGGGACAGCGGGGTCACCGTCCTGCTCGTCACCCACTTCATGGAGGAGGCGCAGCGGCTGTGCGACCGGATCGCCGTGATCGACAAGGGGCGGATCGCCGCGCTGGACACCCCGGCGGGGCTGATCCGCCGCTCCGCCGGTGCCACGGTGATCACCTTCACGCCGTCCGCGCCGCTGGACGAACAGGAGCTGAGCGCCCTGCCCGCGCTCGCGTCCGTCGAGCACAAGGACGGCCGGATCACCCTCTCCGGCAGCGACGAGACGGTCAACGCCGTGATCACGCTGCTCGCCCGCCACCGCATCACCGCCCACCAACTGCGCGTCAGCGACGCCACGCTGGACGACGCCTTCCTGGACCTCACGACCACGACGGAGACCACACGATGAACACCGCCGTACTGCGCACCGAGGCCCGCCTGCTCGCCCGCGAACCCGGCAGCCTCTTCTGGATCGTGCTCTTCCCGCCCCTGCTGGTGGCCATCCTGGGCACCGTCCCGGCGTTCCGCGAGACCCAGGACGAGCTCGGCGGCCTGCGCATCGTCGACACCTACGTCCCCGTCGCCGTGCTGGCCGCCATGATCGTGGCCGGCGTGCAGTCGATGCCGATCGGCCTCACCGGCTACCGGGAGCAGGGCATCCTGCGCCGGATGTCCACCACCCCGGTCAAACCGTTGGCGCTGCTCTCGGCGCAGATGCTGGTGCACGCCCTGGCCGCCGTGGTCTCGGCCCTGCTCGCGCTCGTCGTCGGCCGGCTCGCCTATGACGTACGACTGCCCGAGCAGCCGTACGGCTATCTGCTCGCGCTCGTGCTCGCGGTCCTCGCCGCGCTCGCGCTGGGGTCGGTGATCTCGGCCGTGTCCCGGACGGTGAAGATCGCGGGTGCCGTCGGGACGGTGGTGTTCTTCCCGATGCTGTTCTGCGCGGGCGTGTGGCTGCCGGTGCAGGCCATGCCCGACGTCATGGCCGACGTCGTCGGGTTCACACCGTTCGGCGCCGCCGCACAGGCCCTGGGCGAGGCCATGGTGGGCGACTGGCCCGGCTGGACCCACCTGGGCGTGATGGCGGCGTGGACGGTGGTGCTGTCGGTGTCGGCGGCGCGCTGGTTCCGGTGGGAGTAGGGGCGGGCCCGTGCAGACTGGGGAGATGACCGCGGCGGACAGGCAGCTGGAGCAGCGCTGGGAGCAGCTGCACACCTGGGGACCGTACGGGCTGCTGGGTGTCAGCGTCGTCCTCGCCGCTGCCACCAGCGAGCTGATCAACGGCCCCGCCGAGTGGTACACAGCCGGGGCCCTGGTCGTCGCCGCGGTCGCGCTCCAGCTGTGGTGGAACGGCACCCGCTCCCGCCGTGCCGAGGGCCGGACCCCGTCGCGGGCCGGGGCGGCGAACTACGTCGTCCGCTGGGTGATCGCCTTCGTCCTCTCCTGGATCAACCCGCTCTTCGCCTTCTACGCGGCCGCCGGCTTCATGGACGCCGACGAGCTGATCCCGGGCCGGTGGCGGCGGTTGGGGCTGTTCGCCACCGCCGTCATCCTGGCCGGCTCGCAGTCCGGCGGGCTGCCGCCGAAGAACGGGACCCAGTGGACTCTCTTCGCCGGGCTCCTGGTCGCCAACGCCGGCCTTCAATTGGTGATCACCCATCTCATGGAGCAGGAGGAGCGGCGGGCCATTGAGCGCGCCGAGACCATCGCCGAACTCGAACGCACCAACGCCGCGTTGCAGCAGGCCCTCGACGAGAACGCCGCCCTCCACGCCCAACTCCTCGTCCAGGCACGGGAAGCGGGCGTCGCCGACGAACGCAGGCGTCTCGCCGCCGAGATCCACGACACGCTCGCCCAGGGACTGACCGGCATCATCGCCCAGCTCCAGGTCGTCGCGAACGCCGGTGACCTGGAGACCGCCCGCACCCACCTCCAGCGCGCCTCGGACCTGGCCCGGCACAGCCTCGGCGAGGCCCGCCGCTCCGTGCACAACCTCGCCCCCGTGGCGCTGGAGCACGACGGCCTGCCGCAGGCCCTGAAGAGCACGGTCGCCGAATGGGGCGAACGGACCGGAATCCGGGCCGAGTTCACCGTCACCGGCACCGCCGAACACCTCCACGACGAGGTCTCGGCGACCCTGCTGAGGATCGCCCAGGAGGCGCTGTCCAACACCTCCCGCCACGCGCACGCCACCCGGCTCGGCGTGACCCTGAGCTTCATGGGCGACGAGGTGGTCCTCGACATCCGCGACGACGGCCGCGGCTTCGACCCCCTCGCCGCCCGCGAACGCACCCAGTCCGGCGGCTTCGGGCTCGACGGCATGCGCGCCCGCGCCGAACGCATCGCCGGGGCGCTCACCGTCGAGTCCGAGCCAGGGCACGGCACGGCGCTGTCCGCTCGCGTACCGTTGGTCCGCCATGACCAGTGACATCTCGGTGCTGATCGTCGACGACCATCCCGTCGTACGCGACGGTCTGCGCGGCATGTTCGAGTCGGCCCCCGGCTTCACCGTCCTCGGCGAGGCCTCGGGCGGCGTCGAGGCCGTCGAGAAGGCCGCCGCCCTGGACCCGGACGTCATCCTGATGGACCTGCGGATGCCGGGCGGCGCGGGAGTCGACGCCATCCGCGAGCTGACCCGCCGGTCCGCCCGCGCGAAGGTGCTCGTCCTCACCACGTACGACACCGACTCCGACACCCTCCCCGCGATCGAGGCAGGCGCCACCGGCTACCTCCTGAAGGACGCCCCCCGTGACGAACTGTTCACCGCGGTCCGCGCGGCGGCGGAAGGCCGCACCGTGCTCTCTCCCGCCGTCGCCTCCCGCCTCGTCTCCGCCGTCCGTACTCCTGGGGCTCCCGGCAACGAACCCCTCTCCACCCGCGAACGCGAGGTCCTGGCCCTCGTCGCCAAAGGCACCTCCAACCGCGAGATCGCCCGCGTCCTCTTCATCAGCGAGGCCACCGTCAAGACCCACCTCACCCACCTCTACGCCAAGTTGGGCGTCAAGGACCGGGCGGCGGCGGTGGCGGTGGCGTACGGCCGGGGGATCCTGGGCTGACGGGTTTCGTCGCCCCCGCCGCCCCTACCCGTCCCGTCCCTGGGGGCTGCGCCCCCAGACCCCCGCTTCGGCCCTGAACGGGCCTTGTCCTCAAACGCCGGACGGGCTGGATGGTGCTGGCCGGCGCTGAAAATCCAGCCCCTCCGGCGTTTGAGGAGCGGGGGTCCAGGGGGCGGAGCCCCCTGGCGGGGTCGAAGGGGCGGAGCCCCTTGGGGATGGGAATGGGTAAGGGCGGCGGGGGCGGAAAAACTCCTCACCCCACCACCCGCAGCAGCAACACCGCCCGTGCCGGCACCGTGATCGCCGCCCCCGCCCGGTGCTCCACGCCCGGCGCCTCGCCCTGTTCCTCCCGGGACGTGTCGACGACGACCTCGTACCGTTCCGCCCACGGCGGCCCCGGCAGGACGAAGCTCACCGGGCGGTCCCCGGCGTGGAGTACGGCGAGGAAGCTGTCGTCGACGATCGGGGCACCCCGCTCGTCGCGGCCCGGGATGTCCCGACCGGAGAGGTACATGCCCAGCGTGGCGGCGGGCGCGTACCAGTCCCGTTCCGTCATCTCCGTGCCGCGGGCGGTGAACCAGGCCAGGTCGCGCAGCCCGTCGGCGGAGTGCGCCCGGCCGGAGAAGAACGCGCGGCGGCGGAGTACCGGATGCCGGTGCCGCAGGTCGATCAGGCGGGAGGTGAGGTCGAACAGGGCCTTCCAGCCCGGTTCCTCCAGCAGCCCCCAGTCCAGCCAGCTGATCTCGTTGTCCTGGCAGTACGCGTTGTTGTTGCCCCGCTGCGTCCGCCCCAGCTCGTCGCCCGCGACCAGCATCGGCACCCCCGTGGACAGCAGCAGCGTCGTCAGCAGGTTCCGCAACTGGCGCCGCCTGAGCGCCTGTACGCGCTCCTCGTCCGTCTCTCCCTCGGCGCCGCAGTTCCACGCGCGGTTGTCGTCCGTGCCGTCCCGGTTGCCCTCGCCGTTGGCCTCGTTGTGCTTGCGCTCGTACGACACCAGGTCGCGCAGGGTGAAACCGTCGTGCGCGGTGATGAAGTTGACCGAGGCGTAGGGGCGCCGCCCGCCCCACGCGTACAGGTCGCTGGACCCCGACAGCCGGTACCCCAGATCCCGTACGTCCGGCAGCGCGCCCCGCCAGAAGTCCCTAACGGCGTTGCGGTACCGGTCGTTCCACTCCGTCCACAGGGGCGGGAAGGCGCCCACTTGGTAGCCGCCCGACCCCACGTCCCACGGCTCGGCGATCAGCTTCACCCGCCGCAGCACCGGGTCCTGGGCGATGACGGCCAGGAACGGGGAGAGCATGTCGACGTCGTGCATGGAGCGGGCCAGCGCCGCCGCCAGGTCGAAGCGGAAGCCGTCGACGCCCATCTCGGTCACCCAGTAGCGCAGGGAGTCCGTGATCAGGCGCAGCACATGCGGCTGGACCACATGCAGGGTGTTGCCGCAGCCCGTGTAGTCCGCGTAACGGCGCGCGTCGTCCTGCAGCCGGTAGTAGCCCCGGTTGTCGATGCCCTTCAGCGACAGCATCGGGCCCAGCTCGCCCGCCTCCGCCGTGTGGTTGTAGACCACGTCGAGGATGACCTCGATCCCGGCCGAGTGCAGCGCCCGCACCATCCGCTTGAACTCGCCGACCTGCTGGCCCGCCGTGCCCGTCGCCGCGTACGCCGCGTGCGGGGCGAAGTAGCCGATGGAGTTGTAGCCCCAGTAGTTCTTCAGGCCCCGGCGCAGCAGATGGTCCTCGTGCGCGAACTGGTGCACCGGCAGCAGCTCGACGGCCGTGACGCCGAGCTTCACCAGGTGCTCGACGGCGGCGGGGTGCGCCAGACCGGCGTAGGTGCCCCGCAGTTCCTCGGGGATGTCCGGGTGCAGCTTGGTGAATCCCCGTACGTGCAGCTCGTAGATGACCGAGTCCGCCCAGGGCGTCTTCGGGCGGCGGTCGTCCATCCACTCGTCGTCGGTGGCGTCATCGTGGACGACCACGCCCTTCGGGACGTACGGCGCCGAGTCCCGGTCGTCGCGCACGGTGTCCGCGACCTGCTGCTGGGGCCAGTCCCGCACATGGCCGTACACCTCGGGCGGCAGGCTGAAGTCGCCGTCCACCGCGCGGGCGTACGGGTCGAGAAGCAGCTTGGCCGGGTTCCAGCGACCGCCGGTCCAGGGGTCCCAGCGGCCGTGCACGCGATAGCCGTAGCGCTGACCGGGCATCACGCCGGGTACGAAGCCGTGCCAGATCTCGTGCGTCAGCTCGGTCAGCCGGACCCGGGTCTCCTTGCCGTCCGCCCCGAACAGACACAGCTCGACCGCCTCGGCCCCGCCCGCCCACAGCGCGAAGTTGGTGCCGGCCACCCCGTCGGGACCGGTCCGGAACCGGGCCCCCAGCGGCATCGGCGCACCCGGCCACACCTGCGCACCCGGCGGCGCCGCCCGCCGCGCCCCGTTCACGACGGCACGCTCGGTCACGGCTTCCTGTGCGGCAGCGCGCCCCTCGGCCACCGCCTCCTGCTCGGCTGCGCTGGACACGTGACAGCCTCCCACGGCTCGCGGAACGACCCGCGGGAAGAGCGCGCAGCGACAGCCTTTCTCGGCTCCGCTCGCCTCCGGGGCGCTCCAGGCGGGATCGAGAGCCCGACCGTGCTCGACCCTTCGGGCCTGTGCGCGCTCGCCCTCCCGACACCGCCGCGCCCCTTCGGCTCCCTGTCGCTGCCGGGGCTCCCCGTCGTGTCGTCCTCCCCACTCTTCTGCCCAGAGCTTGGGCCGCACTCACGTTTCCCGGGAGCGGGCCCTGTCGTTGGGGTCGTTGTGAGGCACGTACATGGGCGCGCGCGGCGCGCGGGGGCCGCGCTGGCCGCCGTACTGACATGGGCAGGACTGCTGGCCGGGGCCGCCGGATGCACGTCGGACGACGGCTCGGGCGGGGCCGGCATCGACGCGGTCTTCGGCAAGGCCCGGGCACCGGAGGACGTCATCCTCGTCTCGCCGGACGACGGCAGCCGGGGCGTGAGACCCGACACGAGACTGCGGGTACGGGTGCCCAGCGGGCGCCTGGAATCGGTGCGGGTCGTCAAGTCCCAGGACGCGCAGGAGACCCCCGTCTCCGGGCACATCTCCGAGGACGGCCTGCGCTGGGAGCCCGACGACGAGAAGCTCGCGCTGGCCGCCGAGTACACCGTCGACGCGGTGGCACTGGACGGCAGGGGACGGCGCTCGGCACGGCACACGACCTTCACCACGTACGTCCCCGAGGAGCGGTTCATCGGATACGTCGCCCCGGAGAACCGCTCCACCGTCGGCACCGGAATGATCGTCTCCATCGAGTTCAACCGGGAGATCGCAGACCGCGCCGCCGTCGAACGCGCCGTCCACGTCAGCGCGAAGCCCGCCGTCGAGATCCGCCCGCACTGGTTCGGCAACGGCCGCCTCGACTTCCGCCCCGAGCACTACTGGAAACCGGGCACCCAGGTCAGCGTCGCCCTGCGCTTCCGCGACGTCGAAGGCGCACCCGGCGTCTACGGCCTCCAGTACAAGACGTTCTCCTTCACCGTCGGCCGCAGCCAGGTCTCCCTGGTCGACGCCCGCGCCCACACCATGGACGTACGCCGGGACGGCGAGCTGCTCGCGACCGTGCCGATCACCGCCGGCGCCCCCAAGCACACGACGTACAACGGCAAGATGGTGGTCACCGAGATGCTCGACCTGACCCGGATGAACGGCGCCACGGTCGGCTTCAAGAAGGCCAACGGCAAGGGCGAGTACGACATCCCGGACGTCCCGCACGCCATGCGCCTCACCGACTCCGGCACCTTCCTGCACGGCAACTACTGGGCGCCGGACACCGTATTCGGCCGGACCAACGTCAGCCACGGCTGCGTCGGCCTGCGCGATGCGAAGGGCGGCGGCTCGGACACCCCGGCCGGCTGGTTCTTCGACCGCAGCCTCGTCGGGGACGTCGTCGAGGTCGTCCACAGCAATGACAAAAAGGTCGCTCCCGACAACGGCCTCGGAGGGTGGAATATGGGCTGGAAGGAGTGGAAGGCGGGCAGTGCGGTGAAGTAACGGGAGTAGGGGGCGCCTTGGCCGACATTCTGTTGAAGTTCGGTACGGAACAGTGACAATCATGAAGCGACTATGCCGCTGGCCTTGTGGTTAATATGCGCCGAGCGCGCGGGACGCGCCCGGGGAGCGGGCCCGACCAGGCCCGGCAAGGGTCCGGTGGACGGACCCGGCGAGGGGAGAAAGAACTTGAACGTGCGGCCGATATCGGGGGCGTCGGTTGACGCGCGGGGGCGACGCAGGAAGGTGGCGGCATTGATGTGCGGGCTGCTTCTCGCCGTCAGTGCGTGCGGCGGGGGTGGCTCGGACTCGACGTCCGGGCCCGGCAAGGGCAAGGACTCCACCCAGGCCGAGAGCAAGCAGTCGCAGGCCGTCGTGACGATAGCCCCGAAGGACGGCGCCAAGTCGGTCGACACCAACGGCGCCCTCAAGGTCAGCGCCGCCAAGGGCCAACTGACCGAGGTCCAGGTCAAGGATGCCAAGGGCACCGAGATACCCGGGAAGATCACCGACGGCGGGGCCAGCTGGACGCCGTCCACCCATCTCGCCGCGTCCACCACGTACAAGGTCCACGCGGTCGCCGAGGACTCCAAGGGCCGCGAGGCCGCCGAGGACGCCAGCTTCACCACCCTGACGCCCGAGAACACGTTCATCGGTGAGTTCACCCCCGAGGACGGCTCCAAGGTCGGCGTGGGAATGCCGTTCTCGATCCGCTTCACCCGGGGCATCACCGCCCCCGAGGACGTCGAGAAGGCCATCAAGATCAAGACCGAGCCCGCCGTCGACGTCGAGGGCCACTGGTTCGGCAACGACCGCCTCGACTTCCGCCCCGAGAAATACTGGAAGCCGGGCACGAAGGTCACCGTCGATCTCAACCTCGACGGCGTGGAGGGCCGCGACGGCGTCTACGGCGAGCAGGCCAAGACCGTCTCCTTCACCATCGGCCGCAGCCAGGTCTCGGTCGTCGACGTCAAGAAGCGCACCATGGAGGTCAAGCGGGACGGCAAGGTCATCAGGACGATCCCCGTCACCACCGGCAAGCCCGGCTACGACACCTGGAACGGCCAGATGGTCATCACCGAGCAGCTCACGGTGACCCGTATGAACGGCGAAACGGTCGGCTACGGCGGCGAGTACGACATCAAGGACGTCCCGCACGCCCAGCGCCTCACCACCTCCGGCACCTTCATCCACGGCAACTACTGGGGCGGCGACGCCTTCGGCAACTACAACGCCAGCCACGGCTGCATCGGCCTGCGCGACGTCCGCGGCGGCTACGACAGCGGCGTCCCGGCCGCGTGGTTCTTCAACAACTCGATGATCGGCGACGTGGTCGTGGTGAAGAACTCCAACGACAGGATCGTGGACCCGGACAACGGGCTGAACGGCTGGAACATGCCGTGGGAGAAGTGGACCTCTTGAGAGACGCGAGGTGACGCGCCCCGAAAGGGGCGCGGGGAACTGCGCGACCAGCCACAACGAACCCGCACGGTGACGACGGCATTAGCCACCGTTAACCTGCGGAGCATGACCGTGAATCTCGAAGTCGCCGAAGGCGTCGGCACACTCCGTCTCGACCGCCCTCGCATGAACGCCCTGAACATCGAAACCCAGGACCGCCTCAAGGACCTGGCCGAGGAAGCGTCCCGCAGGGAAGACGTGCGCGCTGTGGTGATCTACGGGGGCGAGGATGTGTTCGCAGCGGGCGCGGACATCAAAGAGATGCAGGCCATGGACCACACCGCGATGGTCCTGCGCGCCCGCGCCCTGCAGGACTCCTTCACCGCCGTGGCCCGCATCCCCAAGCCGGTCGTCGCGGCCGTCACCGGCTACGCCCTCGGCGGCGGCTGCGAGTTGGCGCTCTGCGCGGACTTCCGCATCGCCGGGGAGAACGCCAAGCTGGGCCAGCCGGAGATCCTGCTCGGTCTGATCCCCGGCGCCGGCGGCACCCAGCGCCTGGCCCGGCTGATCGGCCCGTCCAAGGCGAAGGACCTGATCTTCACCGGCCGCCAGGTCAAGGCGGACGAGGCGCTGGCGCTGGGCCTGGTGGACCGGGTCGTCCCGGCCGCCGAGGTGTACGAGGCGGCGCACGCCTGGGCCGCGAAGCTGGCGCAGGGCCCCGCGATCGCCCTGCGCGCGGCGAAGGAATCCATCGACACCGGCCTGGAGACGGACATCGAGACCGGCCTGGCGGTGGAACGGAACTGGTTCGCGGGCCTGTTCGCCACCGAGGACCGCGAGCGCGGCATGCGCAGCTTCGTCGAGGAGGGTCCGGGGAAGGCGAAGTTCTTGTAAATCTCTCCCCCAAAGTCCCCGCAGGGCCTTGCAATTGACGCGGTGTCTGATCCGGGTCCCTCGATGGGGCGGTTTATGGGAGCCTTAAGGCAGCCTTAAGCCTGTCTTGTCGAGGGAGTCCGTCGATTGCCGCCAACCGAGCCTTCGCCGCAGCTCAGCGGGGCTGCAACCGACTCCGAACTGCCCTTGGCATATGCCGATCCACCGGTACGGAATGGTGGATTCCGGGGGGCGTATTCCGCAGAGACGCCCCCGGAGGGCGTTCGGGGCGGCCATGATGGGGGCATGGCGGGGCTGGAGGGTATCGAACAGCCGCGGGGACACGGCCGTGCGACCGCGGCGCGCTGGTCGCCGGCGGCCGAGGACGAACACGCTCTCAAGGTACTGGAGTTGTTCGGCAACCCGACGGAGTCGGAGGTGCCGCTGCCGTCCCGCCCCGAGTCCGCGGCCACCGCACGCAGACTGACCCAGGTCGTCGTACTGCGCCAGTGGGGACTCACCCCCAAGATGACGGAGGACGCGGTCTTACTCGTATCGGAACTCGTCGGCAACGCCGTACGGCACACCGGCGCCCGCGTCTTCGGACTGCGGCTGCGCCGCCGCCGGGGCTGGATCCGCGTCGAGGTCCGCGACCCCTCCCGGGGGCTGCCCTGCCTGATGCCGGTCCAGGAGATGGATGTGAGCGGGCGAGGACTGTTCCTCGTCGACAAGCTCTCCGACCGGTGGGGCGTGGATCTGCTGCCGCGCGGGAAGACGACGTGGTTCGAGATGCGGGTCGCCGACAGGTGACCACGCGTGTGGATGACCCCACCGCTTCGGACGACCACACCGTTTGGACGACCACACCACACCGCTTGGGCGGCCACACCGTTTACCGGACCTTGACCGCGCCTTGACCCCACCGCCAACCGGATCAATCGCGAGTTTTCGGACATAACGCCTCTTAAATGGTGCGGGTGACCACCACCGACCGACGGGCGGCGCTCCGTGCCGGAGCCGGCCTCGTTGCTGCCGCGGGCGGGCTCGCCGCAGGGTGTGCCGCACCCGGCGCCACAGCTCAGCACACCCGCCCGCCCAGCCCGTCCGCCCGACCCCCCGCCCCCGGACCCCGCCGCTTCCCCCGGCACCCCGCCCAGATCACCCACGGCCCCCGCGACCACCCCCGCGTCGCCCTCACCTTCCACGGCGCGGGCGACCCCGCCACCGCCCGCTCCCTGTTCGGCGCGGCCGAACGGCACGGCGCCCGGCTCACCGTGCTCGCCGTCGGCACCTGGCTCGACGAGCACCCGGAGCTGTCCCGCCGCATCCTCGACGGCGGCCACGACCTCGGCAACCACACCCACCGGCACCTGGACGTCAACGCCATGTCCGAGGCCGATGCCCACGCCGAGATCACCGAATGCGCCGAGCGGCTGAAGCGGCTGACCGGATCGATCGGCACCTGGTTCCGCCCGTCCCGCGCCGCGCGCGCCTCCCCGCTCGTCGAACGGCTGGCCCGCACCGCGGGCTACCCCCACGTCCTCTCCTACGACGTGGACTCCCTCGACTTCACCTCGCCCGGCCCCGACGCCGTCACCGGCAACGTCATGGCCGGGATCCGGGGCGGATCGATCGTGAGCCTGCACTTCGGCTACGCGGACACGGTCGCCGCGCTCCCCGCCGTACTGGAAGAACTCGACCACCGCGGACTGCGCGCGGTCACCACCACGGAGCTGCTGAGCTGATGCACCGGAACCTCGTCAAACGCACCCTGATCGCGGGCGCCGCCCTCGTCGCACTCGCCGCCTGCGGCACCCAGTCCCCGGACTCGGCACCCCAGGCCCTCAACACCAAGGCGGCCGTACCCGCACCGCCGAAGAAGACCGTCCAGGGCCTGCCCGGCATGCCGCCGGTCCTCGACCCGAAGGACGTCTACGCGGCGGACAGACCGAACCAACTCTCGCCCGTGGTCAAGGACTTCCCGTCCCGGGTCTACGTCCCCAACACCGAGTCCGACACGGTCTCGGTCATCGACCCGAAGACGTACGAGATCATCGAGACGATCCCCGTCGGCCGCCAGCCCCAGCACGTCGTGCCGTCCTGGGACCTGAAGACCCTCTGGGTCAACAACAACCGCGGCCACACCCTCACCCCCATCGACCCGAAGACCGGCAAGGCGGGCAAGGAGGTCGAGGTCCACGACCCGTACAACCTCTACTTCACGCCCAACGGCAAGTACGCCGTCGTCATGGCCTCCCTCGACCGCGAACTCGTCTTCCGCGACCCGCACACCATGGAGCGGATCAAGACCGAACCGGTCACCTGCTACGGCGTCAACCACGCCGACTTCTCCGCCGACGGCAAGTACTTCATCGTCTCCTGCGAGTTCAGCGGCGAACTGCTGAAGGTCGACACGGAGAAGATGGAGGTCGTCGGACAGCAGAAGCTCCCCTTCGACGGCGCCATGCCGCAGGACGTGAAGATCTCCCCGGACGGCAAGAAGTTCTACATCGCCGACATGATGGCCGACGGCATGTGGGTGCTGGACGGCGAGAAGTTCACCGAGCCCACCCTCCTGCCCACCGGCAAGGGCTGCCACGGGCTGTACGTCAGCCGGGACTCCCGCGAGATGTACGTCTCCAACCGCGGCGAGGGCTCCATCTCCGTCTTCGACTTCACACGGAACAAGCTCACCAAGAAGTGGCACCTCCCCGACGGCGGCAGCCCCGACATGGGCGGCGTCTCCGCCGACGGCAAGGTCCTGTGGCTCTCCGGCCGGTACGACGCCGAGGTCTACGCCATCGACACCCGCACCGGCACCCAACTCGCCCGCATCCCGGTCGGCGACGGCCCGCACGGCCTCGCGGTCTAC
This sequence comes from Streptomyces sp. NPDC050211, assembly GCF_040656035.1. Classification (NCBI taxonomy): domain Bacteria; kingdom Bacillati; phylum Actinomycetota; class Actinomycetes; order Kitasatosporales; family Streptomycetaceae; genus Streptomyces; species Streptomyces sp. NPDC050211. The sequence continues at coordinate 105,694 of NZ_JBFALC010000020.1, read as the reverse complement.
CCACAACCGGGCCGCTACTCACTCGGCCACACCGGCATCTTCCGGTAGTGAAGATCCACAGCCCGCCGCCGCAGACCCGGAATCGTGCCCCGCATGATCCCAACCCGTCTGCGGCGGCGGGCGCCACTTGAGTCTCCACCCACTGGAAGCCCCAGACTCGCGGACATGAGCGAAGACGGCACCGCACTGTTCACCATCGGCGAGCTGGCCAGGGCCACCGGGCTGACCGTGCGCACCATCCGCTACTGGTCGGACGAGGGCGCCCTGCCCCCGGTGACCCGGTCGACGGGCGGCTACCGCCTGTACGACGCCGGGTCCGTCGCCCGCATGGAGCTGATCCGCACCTTGCGTGAACTGGGCCTCGGCCTGGACGACGTACGCAAGGTGGTCAGCGGCGAGCAGGACATCGCGTCCGTCGCGGCCACGCATGTGGCGGCGCTGGACGCGCAGATCCGGTCGCTGAAGGTGACCCGTGCGGTGCTGTCGACCGTGGCGCGACGCGGCTCGACCGCGGAGGAGATGACCCTGATGAACAAACTGGCGCGGCTGTCGGCCGCGGAGCGGCGGCGGATCATGGAAGCCTTCGTGGAGGAGGTGTTCGACGGACTCGACACGGTGGACCCGGACATCAAGCACCGGATGAGGCACGTCACCGTCGACCTGCCGGACGAGCCGACCCCACAGCAGGTCGACGCCTGGGTGGAGTTGGCGGAAATGGTCCAGGACCCGGACTTCAGGGCGCGGATGCGCGAGATGGTGGAATTCAACGCCCGGGACCGCGGCTCCGACACTCCGGAGGGCGCCTCGATGTGGTTCTTCAAACGGCTGGTGGAACTGGCGGAGCAGGCCCGACAGCAGGGCATCGCGCCGGACGCGCCGGAGGCCGAGCCGGTCCTGGACGAGCTGATCGGCCCCGACACCGACAAGGCCGCCGTCCTGGCCCGACTGGAGGCCGGCTTCCACGCCCAGGCCAATCGCTACCGCGAGCTGATCGCCCTGGTGAACGGCCGTGACCCCAAGCCGCGGCACGCCGAGGAGTTCGCCTGGGTGGTCGCCGCGCTGCGTCATCGGGTGGCCCGATAATCTGACCCCCGCACACACGGAACATGCATGACGAAGGGGCGGATCGGTGGCGGACATCGACGAAGCACGCAAGCAGTTCGAGCGGATCGACACGGACGGTGACGGCTTCATCACCGCAGCCGAGTTCAAGACTGCCCTCGCCCAGCAGGGCGACTGGAACGTCACCGAGGCGGTCGCCGAGGTGATCATCGGCAGCCGTGACCTCAACGGCGACAAGCTCCTGTCATTCGACGAGTTCTGGTCGTACCTGAACAAGTGACGTGAGCCGACGAAGGGGCGCCCGTCCGGCAGCGGACGGGCGCCCCTTCGCCATGCCCGGCGCAATAGCAACCCCGGAAGGGCCTGTCATGAAGATCGGCATCATCGGCGCGGGCAATATCGGCGGCAACCTCACCCGGCGGCTCACCGCCCTCGGTCACGACGTCTCCGCGGCCAACTCCCGCGGCCCGCACACGCTCACCGCACTCGCGGAGGAAACCGGCGCCAGGCCCGTCACGGTCGAAGAGGCGGCACGCCGACCGTTGCTGTTCCTCGACGTGGACGGGCCACTCAACCCCTATGCGGCCAAGCCGGAGAAGCGCCCCGACGGCTACACCACACTCAGAGTGCCCGAGGACAGCGGAACTCCGGACGAACACAGAGGGCTCTCGGCCCGGCGGCGACCCCTGCGGGTCTGGCTCAACCCGGAGCACGGGCGACCCCTGCTCCAGCTCGGCTACGAGCTGTGCTGGGCCACGACATGGATGGACCAAGCCAACCGGTGGATCGCCCCGGTGCTCGGCCTTCCCGAACTCCCCTTCGTCGACTTCGGCGACGCCTTGTTCCAGGACCGCCCCGACGGGGTCCACTGGAAGACCGGTCCCCTGGTGGACCACGCCAACGGCCGTCCCTTCGCCTGGGTGGACGACGAACAGAGCGATCTGGACCAGGCATACGTGACGACCCACCACCACGGGCCTGAGCTTCTGCACCACGTCAACCCGCGCATCGGTCTCCGCGAGGACGACTTCCGCACGCTCGCCGACTTCGCCCGGTCCTTGGGTACTCCACTGCGGAACAACCATTAGACGTTTGTGCGCGTTACGCATGTTCGAGTGGCTCGTTGATCGGATTGTGTGTCGGCGAGCGACTTTGGGGGGCATGTGAGGACGTGTGCGGCAGCGGGGAACGGATGGTCCTGCGACCGGACCTCCGACAGGTATCCACTGACGAAAGGGCTGTGCAGGACGCACTACATGCAGCATCTGAGAGGGCGCCACTACCAGCAGCAGAGCAATGGCCGACCACTCACGCCGCTGCGTAAAAGGAGAGCCAACGGCGCCGTCCAGATGATGATCAAGGGTGGACTCATCGAGTGTCTGGGGTGCGGCGAGCACAAGCCCGTAACCGAGTACTCGCCTGTCAACGCATTGGGCGCTCCCCGGCCGTACTGCAAGCCATGCAACGCAGCGCGCGTCCGCCTCAGTAACTACAACGTGACCGTGGAGTTCATTGGCCAGTTGCGCCGGTTTCAGCAGGACAGATGCGCGGTTTGCGGGACGACCCACATGGGTCGGCGGGCCATGGACATCGATCACGATCACGCATGTTGTTCAGGTGGGCGAAGCTGCGGTGAATGCGTGCGAGGCCTCATCTGCAACGACTGCAATGCCCGTGGCCTTGCGTGGTACGAGGGCTTGCCGCCCGAGCTTCGCACCTTCGACCTGTTGAACGCATACCTGGCGGACCCACCCGCCAGGCGGCTCCGGTGCGAACTGACTGCCTCAGCAGGCGGTTAGACACATCAGGCGTTGTCGGCCCATGCCCGCAGCGCCGCCTTGCTCTCGAAGTCCGCCACGTTCTTGTCGATCGGGTTGCTCGTGTACTGGTGGAAGCGCCACTTCGCCTGAATGCGGGGTTTGCCGGCGGCGACGTAGTCGGCGATCCAGAGGCCGTCACCGGCGTACGAGGTATCGTCAACGGTCAACCAAAAATGACGGTTGCAGTAGAGCACAACGCGGTGATTCGGCCGAAGCTCCTTCACCTTCCGGATGAACCGGTCCTTCTCCGCGTTGCTCGCGTGCGTGCCGTCGCCGGTGGTCTCCCAGTCGACGGCGAGGATGTCGCTGCCCTTTTCCGGGGCGTGCTTGACGAAGTACTCGGCCTGGGCGGTGAGGTTGCCGGGCCAGAGGAAGTGGTAGAAGCCGACGACCAGGCCGGCGTCGCGGCCCCTCTTCGTCTGGGCGGCGAGCTTCGGGTTGACGTACGAACGGCCTTCCGTCGCCTTGATGAAGACGAAGGAGAGGCCGTCGGTGTCGTAGGCGGAGGACTGGTAGGAACTCACGTCGATGCCGCGCAGCATGGGCGCTCCCGGAAGTGCTCGTGGGGGGACCGGAGTTGTTGAAGGTATGCCCCACCATGGCACGGGTGATCCGTCCGCGCGGGCGAGCGGCGGAATCTCACCCCCGGGTGCGCACCGGCATCAGCACTCGATGATATTCACCGCAAGCCCGCCCCGAGCCGTCTCCTTGTACTTCACGCTCATGTCGGCGCCTGTCTCCTTCATCGTCTTGATGACCTTGTCGAGGGAGACCTTGTGGGAGCCGTCGCCGCGCATGGCCATGCGGGCGGCGGTGACGGCCTTTACCGCGGCCATGCCGTTGCGTTCGATGCAGGGGATCTGGACGAGGCCGCCGACGGGGTCGCAGGTGAGGCCGAGGTTGTGTTCCATGCCGATCTCCGCGGCGTTCTCGACCTGTTCGGGGCTGCCGCCGAGGACTTCGGCGAGGGCGCCCGCCGCCATGGAGCAGGCGGAGCCGACCTCGCCCTGGCAGCCGACCTCGGCGCCAGAGATGGAGGCGTTCTCCTTGAAGAGCATGCCGATGGCGCCGGCGGCCAGCAGGAAGCGGACGATGTCGTCTTCCCTGTCTCCTTCGGAGGCGGCGCCGGGCACGAAGTTGATGTAGTAGTGCAGGACCGCCGGGATGATGCCGGCCGCGCCGTTCGTGGGGGCCGTCACGACCCTGCCGCCCGCCGCGTTCTCCTCGTTCACCGCCATCGCGTAGAGAGTGATCCACTCCATGGCCAGGGCCTTGGGGTCGCCCTCCGAGCGCAGCTTGCGGGCCGTGTTGGCGGCCCGCCGCCGTACCTTCAGGCCGCCGGGCAGGATGCCCTCGCGGGACATGCCGCGTGCCACGCAGTCCCGCATCGCCCGCCAGATCTCCAGCAGGCCCGCGCGGATCTCCTCCTCGGTCCGCCAGGCCCGCTCGTTCTCCAGCATCAGTGCGGAGATCGACAGGCCGGTCTCCTGCGTGAGGCGCAGCAACTCGTCGCCCGTGCGGAAGGGGTACTTCAGGACCGTGTCGTCGAGTTTGATGCGGTCGGCGCCGACCGCGTCCTCGTCGACGACGAAGCCGCCGCCCACGGAGTAGTAGGTCTTGGAGAGGAGTTCGGCGCCGGAGGCGTCGTGCGCCCAGAGCGTCATGCCGTTCGCGTGGTACGGGAGTGCCTTACGGCGGTGCAGGACCAGGTCCTTGTCGAAGTTGAAGGCGATCTCCCGCTCGTCGAGCAGCCGGAGCCGGCCCGCCGCCTTGATGTCCTCCACCCGCTGGTCGGCGGTCTCGACGTCCACCGTGCGCGGTGACGCGCCCTCCAGTCCGAGCAGTACCGCCTTGGGCGTGCCATGGCCGTGTCCGGTCGCGCCCAGGGAGCCGTACAGCTCGGCCCGTACGGACTCGGTGGAGTCCAGGACGCCTTCGCCTCGCAGCCGGAGGGCGAACATGCGGGCCGCGCGCATCGGACCCACGGTGTGGGAGCTGGACGGGCCGATGCCGATCGAGAACAGGTCGAAGACCGAGATGGCCACGGGGACTCCTCACAGCGGGGGTGGTGGGACACCCGGCGACCCGGCATCCGCGTGGCCGGGTGTCCCACCAGGGGGACTTACTTGTTCAGGCCGGGATACAGCGGGTGCTTGTCCGCGAGCGCGGTGACCCTGGCCTTGAGCGTTTCGATGTCGTACGACGGCTTGAGTACCTCGGCGATGACGTCCGCGACCTCGGTGAAGTCCTCGGTGGTGAAGCCGCGGGTGGCGAGGGCGGGGGTGCCGATGCGGAGGCCCGAGGTCACCATCGGCGGACGTGGGTCGTTCGGGATCGCGTTGCGGTTGACCGTGATACCGACCTCGTGGAGGCGGTCCTCGGCCTGCCGGCCGTCCAGCGCGGAGTTGCGCAGGTCGACCAGGACCAGGTGTACGTCCGTGCCGCCGGAGAGCACGTCGACGCCCTCCGCCTTCACGTCCTCCCGCACCAGACGCTCGGCGAGGATGCGGGCACCCTCCAGGGTACGGCGCTGCCGCTCCTTGAAGTCCTCCGAGGCGGCGACCTTGAAGGCGACCGCCTTGGCGGCGATCACATGCTCCAGGGGCCCGCCCTGCTGACCGGGGAACACCGCGGAGTTGATCTTCTTCGCCAGCTCGGCGGTGGAAAGGATCACTCCGCCGCGCGGGCCGCCCAGCGTCTTGTGGGTGGTCGTGGTGATCACGTGCGCGTGCGGGACGGGGTTCGGGTGCAGCCCGGCCGCCACCAGACCGGCGAAGTGTGCCATGTCGACCATCAGGTACGCGCCGACCTCGTCCGCGATCCGGCGGAACGCGGCGAAGTCCAGCTGCCGCGGGTAGGCCGACCAGCCCGCCACGATCAGCTTCGGCTTGGACTCCTTGGCCAGCCGCTCGACCTCGGCCATGTCGACGACACCGGAGTCGTCCACGTGGTAGGCGACCACGTCGTACAGCTTGCCGGAGAAGTTGATCTTCATGCCGTGGGTCAGATGCCCGCCGTGCGCGAGGTTCAGGCCCATGATCGTGTCACCGGGCTTGAGCAGCGCGAACATCGCCGCCGCGTTGGCCTGGGCGCCCGAGTGCGGTTGAACATTCGCATGTTCGGCGCCGAACAGCTCCTTCACGCGGTCGATCGCGATCTGCTCGACCACGTCGACGTGCTCGCAACCGCCGTAGTAGCGGCGGCCCGGGTAGCCCTCGGCGTACTTGTTGGTCAGAACCGAGCCCTGCGCCTCCATGACCGCGACGGGCGCGAAGTTCTCCGAGGCGATCATCTCGAGCGTGGACTGCTGGCGGTCCAGCTCGGCGTCGACGGCGGCGGCGACGTCCGGGTCCAGCTCGTGCAGGGGGGTGTTGAGGACAGACATGCTTGTACGACTCCTCAGCCGGCGGAAAAGGCGGTGTACTCGTCGGCGGAGAGCAGGTCGGACGGCTCCTCGGCGACACGTACCTTGAAGAGCCAACCGCCTTCGAAGGGGGCGGAGTTCACCAGCGACGGGTCGTTGACCACGTCCTCGTTGACCTCGGTGATCTCGCCGCTGACCGGGGAGTACAGGTCGCTGACCGACTTGGTCGACTCCAGCTCGCCGCAGGTCTCACCCGCGGTCACGGTGTCACCGACCGTGGGGAGGTCGACGAAGACGACATCGCCGAGCGCGTTGGCCGCGTGCTCCGTGATGCCGACTGTCGCGACGCCGTCCTCGGCGGCCGACAGCCACTCGTGCTCCTTGCTGTAGCGCAGCTGCTGGGGGTTGCTCATGGCCTGAATTCTCCTGTACGCGGGGGAGTGCTGGTGAATGGGGGACTGCGGAAGACGGTTGTGAGCAGGGAGGATGTGCCCGGCATCACAGCCCAGTGTCTACTTCTGGCGCTTGTAGAACGGCAGCGCCACGACCCCGTACGGCTCGTGGCTGCCGCGGATGTCCACACCGACCCCGGCCGTACCGGGTGCCGCGTGCGCGGCGTCGACGTAGGCCATCGCGATCGGCTTGCCCAGCGTGGGCGAAGGGGCGCCTGAGGTGACCTCGCCGATCACCTCGCCGCCGGCGACGACGGCGTACCCGGCGCGCGGCACCCGGCGGCCCTCGGCGACGAGCCCGACGAGGACGCGCGGCGGGCTCGACTGGGCCCGGGCGGCGGCCTCGGTGAGCGCCGTGCGCCCCACGAAGTCGCCCTCTTTCTCGAACTTCACCACCCGGCCGAGCCCGGCGTCGAAGGGCGTCAGGGCGGTCGACAGCTCATGCCCGTACAGCGGCATGCCCGCCTCCAGGCGCAGGGTGTCCCGGCAGGAGAGGCCGCACGGGACCAGGCCCGCGCTCTCGCCCGCCTTGGTCAGCGCCTGCCACAGCTCGACCGCGTGCTCCGGCTTCACGAACAGCTCGAAGCCGTCCTCGCCGGTGTAGCCGGTGCGGGCGATGAGAGCGGGGACGCCGGCGACGGTGCCGGGCAGGCCGGCGTAGTACTTCAGTCCGTCGAGGTCGGCGTCTGTGAGGGAGGCGAGGATGCCGGGGGACTCGGGGCCCTGGACGGCGATGAGGGCGTAGGCGTCGCGGTCGTCGCGCACTTCGGCGTCGTACGACTCGGAGCGCTCGATCAGCGCGTCCAGGACGATCTGCGCGTTGCCGGCATTCGCCACGACCAGGTACTCGGTCTCGGCCAGCCGGTAGACGATCAGGTCGTCGAGGATGCCGCCGTCCTCGCGGCAGATCATGGTGTAGCGGGCGCGGCCGGGCTTGACGGCGCTGATGTTGCCGACGAGGGCGTAGTCCAGCAGGGCGGCGGCCTGGGGGCCGGTCACCGTGATCTCGCCCATGTGCGAGAGGTCGAAGAGCCCGGCCCGGGTGCGTACGGCGAGGTGCTCCTCGCGCTCGGAGCCATAGCGCAGGGGCATGTCCCAGCCGGCGAAGTCGGTCATCGTCGCGCCCAGCGAACGATGCAGGGCATCGAGCGCGGTGTGACGGAGAGGCGTACTGCTCATCGGATCTGCTCCCAAAGGCATGACAGGCGAGGACGTTCCTCCCCATCTGTCATCGGAACCTGAGAGGTTCGCCGTGACCGGTGAAGATCACGGTTTGCACCTTGGGTGGAGCCACTGCGGCAGCGGCCCGCTTTTCAGATGTGCCTCGCCCGCGCGGTAACGGGGCCTGAGAGATTCAAGGGAGGGACTTGCTCCTTCGGCGCCCCAGCGACAGCTGTGCTGGGAACTCTCCCGCGCGGATTCAAGCGGCCGGTATGCAGTTGGCGGGCACATCATTGCACGCATCGGCCGACCGCGGCAGGGGGACCTTTCAAGGGGGCCATCCACAGGGACCGCTCAGGGTTCACAGTCGGGCACAGTGGCCTGTAGCAGGCTTGTTGCGGGAAGCGGACGTAAACGGGAGGGCCGCGTATTACCTTCTCTTTACACTCGACGGGGATGGGAACTCCCGACCCCATGGGGAGGACGATCACGGTGAACAGGATCACGGCGTACGCCACCAGCTCGGCCCTCGCGCTGCCCGAGCAGCACACGGCCCCGGCCAGGGAGGCCTGCGGCGCGCACCGGGCACCCGTCGTCCGGGATCTGCGCGACCGTGCCGGCCGCAGCCCGCACGCACTGCTCTTCGGCCCCAGGGACCTCGTCGTGATCACCGGCCTGCCCGGAAGCGGAAAGTCCACGCTGATGGCGCGCACGGTCAAGGGCCTCCGGATCGACTCCCAGGACACCCGCGACCGCTGGGACACCCGCGCGCCCCGCTTCCTGCCGTACGCGGTCTACCGCCCCCTGGTCCGCCTCGCGCACTACACCGGACTGCGCCGCGCCCTGCGCACCGGCACCGGAGTCGTCGTCCACGACTGCGGTACGCAGTCCTGGGTGCGCCGCTGGCTGTCCCGCGAGGCCCGCCGCCGCGGCGGCACCCTGCACCTCCTGCTGCTCGACGTCGCCCCCGACACCGCGCTGGAGGGCCAGCGCGAACGCGGCCGCGGTGTCTCCCGCTACGCCTTCCTGCGCCACCGCACGGCGGCCGCCCGGCTGATCCGCTCCGTGGAGCGCGGCGACCTGCCCGACGGCTGCGGCTCGGCGGTCCTGCTCGACCGCGACGCGGCGGACGTCCTGCGCAGGATCGGCTTCACGGGCTGAGGGTTCACGAGCTGAGCCTTCACGGGCTGAACCCGGTAGTCCACCCGCTAGCCTTTGAGTCACAGCAGTGATCTCGGCAGGCGGTTGACAGCAGATGGACTTCCCAGGGAACTTCCCGGACTTCCCGGCACAGGCACACCCCCACCCGCACGGGGGCTGGCCCGGCAACGAGTTGGAGGAGGTGCTCTCCGCCTCCCTCAACATCCCGGGGGCCGGCGGACGGATCATCGAAGTCCTCGGACGCAGCTTCATCTGGGTCCCGCTCCCCAACGGCGGCGGCCCGGACAGCGTCCCGCTCGACCTGCCCACACTCGAACTCGGCGGCCAGGCCTACGTCCCGGTCTTCAGCTCCGAGGAACAGTTCCGCCAGGTCGCCGGCTCCCACATGTCGTACACGATCGCCCCCGCGGTGGAGTTCGCCCGCGGCCTCCCCCCGCAGGTCGGCATCGCCGTGAACCCCGACGGCGTGGTCGGCATACCCCTCCCGCCCCCCGCCGTCGCCGAACTCTGCCGCGTCGGCCGCACCCCCCTGGACGGCCTCACCAGCGGCGGCCGGGTCAAGCTCTACGAGCCGGACTGGCAGGACGACCCCGTGGACTTCCTGTCCGCGGCAGCCACCGAGTTCGACCAGACCGGCGTGGTGACCACGGCCCGCCGCTGCCTCGCGGCGATCGAAACGGCCGACCCGGTCATGTTCGTCGGCGTCGAACTCAACCAGTGGGAGGGCGACATCAGAGCCCTCCCTCTGGACGCGCTGGGCCGAGCCCTGGCGAAGGTCCCCGTGAGGTGGCCGGTAAACCTGGTTCTCCTGGACGTAACACAAGACCCGGTAGCCGAGTGGATGCGCAACAGAGCCCGCCCCTTCTACCAACGGTGATTGCACCCACCTAGGGGCGCGGGGCTGTATCGATATGCGGCTCCGCCGCGTGGGCGCGACAAGCCACAACGAACCCGCACTCGCCGACAGGCAACCGGCCCCGACCTCTTGGGCGCTTAAGCTGGTTTCATATCCGGGGCAAACTCAGTGAAGGGGCGGTACAAGGTGAGCGCCAGCATCGCGACCGGCCAGGTCGAGCACATGCTGCGCCAGGTGACGCCCGGGCGCTACGACGCCTACGAGGCACTGCTGCGCGCCCTCGCGACCCCCTCCGCCGGCCAGGTCTGGATGCTCCTCTGGCACGGCCAGGCAGGCTCACCGGACGCGCAGTACGGAAACATGGAGGTCGACGGCCACGGCTACGCCCCCTGTGTCACCTCCGCCCAGGAACTTTCGGCCAGCGGCTGGAACCGCTCCTACGAAGTCGTCGACGGAGTGGACGTCGCCCGCACGCTCTACCCCGACCACTACGGCCTCTGGCTGAACCCGCACGCGCCCGGCGGCGGCGTCGGCATCCCCTGGCTCGACCTGCGCCGCATCGCCACCGGCCTGGAGCGGCAGCCCGCGGGGCCGTTGCGGCTGTCGGAGCCCGGCATCGAGATCCCGCAGTTCTACGCCCTGCTCGCGCAGAACGCCCACCGCACCCCGGCCGTCCGCTCTCTGCGCCGCGCCTGGGTGCAGCCGGCGCTCGGGGCGCCGTACCTCGCCATCGGCCTCGATGTATACGACACCAGCCCGGCCGCCGTGGACTCGGTGCGGGCGATGATGCAGCAGTCCATCGGCGCGGTCCCGGACGGCCTGCCGGTGTCGACGGTCGCCATGTCCGACGAGTACGACCCGGTCGCGATGTGGATGCGGTCCCAGGCCCGCCCCTTCTACGACCGCGAGGCCCACGGGGCCCCGGCCCAGGCGCCGGCGGCCGGGTACGGCTACCCGCCGGCCCACGGCGGATACTGAACACATGGCGCGCGGCCACCCTCCGCCACAGGGGCGGAGCCCTTCTTCGCGCGTAGACCGTGACGGAAAGCCATGACTCGCGCCAGATGCCCGACTTGTTCTCGTCCGGCCCCCGTTACCCGCTGTCCGGATAACGGAACCCCGGACGCCGCATCACGGTTACGCATCCTTTCACCGCCAAGTCTGGCAACGCGTCGCCAAAGCGTTGAAGACTCCCCCACCAGGGGTGTTCGAAACCCCAGTACGACGGACTGATCACGCCGCCACAGCGGCAAGTGCGGGCCGGTTACCACCGGTTGAGAGGGGTCCCTGCCAGATGACGGCACCATTGCACGAGCCGACCGCCGAGGCGGCCCCGAGCGCGGCCGAGGAAGCGGCGGTCGCAGGCACCGGCGCGAAGGCCGTACAGGGTCGCTCCCTGGGTCGGATCGCCTGGGAGCGCCTGAAGCGGGACAAGCTCGCTCTGACGGGCGGCGCCGTGGTGCTCCTCCTCGTGGTGGTCGCCCTGCTGGCGCCGGTCATCACCAACCTGCTCGGGCAGGATCCGAATGAGTATCACGAGGAGCTGATCGACCCGCTGTTCGGCACCCCCACGGGTTCGCTGGGCGGCATCAGCGGCGACCACCTGCTGGGTGTCGAGCCGGTCAACGGCCGCGACATCCTCGCCCGCATCCTCTACGGCGCCCGGATCTCGCTGCTGGTCGGCTTCCTGTCGGCCGTCGTCGCCGTCATCCTGGGCACCGTCCTCGGCATCCTCGCCGGCTTCTTCGGCGGCTGGGTCGACTCGGTCATCAGCCGGGTGATGGACGGTCTGCTGGCCTTCCCGCAGCTGCTCTTCATCATCGCGCTGGTCTCCGTCATGCCGAACGAGATGCTGGGCCTGACCGGGTCCAGCGTGCGTGTGTTCGTGATGATCCTGGTCATCGGCTTCTTCGGGTGGCCGTACATCGGACGCGTGGTGCGCGGCCAGACCCTGTCGCTGCGCGAGCGCGAGTACGTGGAAGCCGCCCGTTCCCTGGGCGCCGGGCGACTGTACATCCTGTTCAAGGAGCTGTTGCCCAACCTCGTCGCACCGATCGTCGTGTACACGACGATGATGATCCCCACCAACATCCTCACCGAGGCGGCACTCAGCTTCCTGGGCGTGGGCGTCAAGCCGCCCACGGCGTCCTGGGGGCAGATGCTTGCGAGCGCGATCGACTACTACGAGTCGGATCCCATGTACATGGTGGTCCCTGGTGTGGCGATCTTCATCACTGTCCTCGCCTTCAACCTCTTCGGCGACGGCGTGCGTGACGCGCTGGACCCGAAGGGCTCCCGCTGAACTGCCGTACCTAAAGCGTCCCGTGGCACTGACACGGGGTCTCTCATCAAAACCGGAGGATCCGAGATCGTGACTACCAAACGCACCTCAGGGCGGCGTAAGCAGGCATTTGCCGCTGTCGCCGCGGTCGCCGCGCTGCTGACCACGGCGGCGTGCGGCGGTGGCGACAGCGACAACGGCGAGGGCTCGAAGACCGGCGCGGCCGGCTTCGACGCCGCCAACAACAAGGTCGCCCAGGCCTCCCTGGCCAAGAAGGGCGGCACGCTGAAGTTCGGTGGCGCCCAGGACGCCGACTCGTGGGACACCACGCGCGGTTACTACGGCTTCATGTGGAACTTCGCGCGCTACTACAGCCGCCAGCTCGTCACGGGCAAGACGGAGCCCGGCAAGGCCGGCGCCGAGCTCACTCCGGACCTCGCCACCGGGCTCGCCAAGGTCTCCGACGACGGCAAGACCTACACGTACACCCTGCGTGACGGCATCACCTGGGAGGACGGCAAGCCGATCACCTCCAAGGACATCAAGTACGGCATCGAGCGTGTCTGGGCGCAGGACGTGCTGTCCGGCGGCCCGGTCTACCTGAAGGACATGCTCGACCCCGAGGGCGAGTACAAGGGTCCGTACAAGGACACGTCCAAGGACAAGCTGGGCCTGAAGGCGATCGAGACGCCGAACGACAAGACCATCACCTTCAAGCTGCCGACGCCCAACTCGGACTTCGAGGAGGTACTGGCCCTGATCTCGGCGTCCCCGGTCCGTCAGGACAAGGACACCAAGTCGAAGTACGGCCTGAAGCCGTTCTCCTCCGGCCCGTACAAGTTCGAGTCGTACAGCCCGGGCAAGGACATCACGCTGGTCCGCAACACGAACTGGAAGCAGGAGTCGGACCCGGTCCGCAAGGCGTACCCGGACAAGATCACCGTCCAGTTCTTCTCGGACGCCAACCAGCTGGACGAGCGCCTGCTCAACGGTGACCTGGACCTCGACATCAACCAGACCGGCATGTCGCCGCAGGGCCGCACCACCGCCCTGAAGGAGCACAAGGCCAACCTGGACAACCCGGTCTCCGGCTACATCCGTTACGCGGTCTTCCCGCAGAGCGTGAAGCCGTTCGACAACATCGAGTGCCGCAAGGCCGTCATCTACGGTGCCAACCACGTGTCGCTGCAGACCGCGCGCGGTGGCCCCATCGCCGGTGGTGACATCGGCACCAACATGCTGCCGCCGTCCGTCCCGGGCTCCGAGGGCCAGAAGTACGACCCGTACAAGATGGCGACCGACAACAAGGACGGCAACGAGGCCGAGGCCAAGAAGGCGCTGAAGGCCTGCGGTCAGCCGAACGGCTTCAAGACCACCATCGCCGTCCGCAACAACAAGCCGGTCGAGGTGGCCACCGCCCAGTCCCTGCAGGCGTCGCTGAAGAAGATCGGCATCACCGCCGACATCGACCAGTTCGACGGTTCGCAGACCTCCGGCATCATCGGCAGCCCCTCCAACGTGATCAAGAAGGGCTACGGCATCATCATCATGGGCTGGGGCCCGGACTTCCCGACCGTCCAGGGCTACGGCATGCCGCTGTGGGACAGCAAGTACATCCTGGAGAGCGGTAACAACAACTTCGCGCTGATCAAGGACAAGACGATCGACGGCCTGTTCGACGACTACGTCACCGAACTGGACGACGCGAAGAAGACCGAGATCTCCACGGAGATCAACCACAAGGTGATGGAGGGCGCGTACTACCTGCCCTTCGTCTTCGAGAAGTTCATCAACTGGCGCTCCGACCGCCTGGCGAACGTCTACACCACCGACGGCTACAGCGGTATGTACGACTTCGTCAACCTCGGTCTGAAGTCCGCAAGCTGACACCCGGCACACCCGCCATACGGCACGAAAGGCAGGTGAAGGCCGGCGCAGCGTGATCGTGGGCCACCGGACGATCTCCGGTGGCCCGCGGTCCGCGGCGGGCCGAGAGCTGTGCTCGCTTACCTCATCAGGCGGTTGTTCGCCGCCGCAGTGATGCTCGTGGTCATCATCATGGTGGTCTTCGGCATCTTCTTCCTCGTCCCCAAGTGGGCGGGCGTCGACATCGCCGCGAGCTTCGTGGGCAAGCAGGCCGACCCCGCCTCGGTGGAGGCGGTCCGGCAGAAGCTGGGTCTCAGTGACCCGATCTATGCCCAGGTCTGGGAGTTCTTCAAGGGCATCTTCATCGGCCGCACCTACTCGGGCGGCGGCGACGTCACCGAGTGCGCCGCGCCGTGCTTCGGCTACTCCTTCCGCAGTGAGCAGGCCATCTGGCCGGTGCTCACCGACCGCTTCCCGGTGACCATGAGCCTCGCGCTCGGTGCCGCCGTGCTGTGGCTGATCTTCGGTGTCGCGGCCGGTGTGCTCTCCGCGCTCAAGCGGGGCACCCTGTGGGACCGCGGCGCCATGGTCGTCGCCCTCGCCGGTGTCTCCCTGCCGATCTACTTCACCGGCCTGCTGAGCCTGGCGATCTTCGCCTTCGGGCTGGACTGGATCGACGCGTCGTACGTGCCCCTCGAAGACAGCTTCGGCGGCTGGCTCGGCGGCATGATCCTGCCCTGGATCACCCTCGCGTTCCTGTACGCGGCGATGTACGCCCGGATCACCAGAGCCACCATGCTGGAGATCCTCGGCGAGGACTACATCCGCACCGCGCGCGCCAAGGGCCTCAAGGAGCAGACCGTCATCGGCAAGCACGCCATGCGCTCGACGATGACGCCCATCCTGACCATGCTCGGCATGGACCTCGGCGCCCTCATCGGCGGTGCGATCCTGACCGAGACGACGTTCAATCTGCCCGGCCTCGGCCAGGCGGTGCTTCAGGCGATCAGGAACCAGGATCTGCCCGTCATCCTGGGCGTCACCCTGATCACATCCCTCGCGGTGCTCTTCGCCAACCTCGTGGTGGACATCCTGTACGCCGTGATCGACCCCCGAGTGAGGCTCGCATGACGGAACTCAGCAAGACCGGCGCGGCCGTCGGGGAGCCCACCGGCACCTCGCCCGCCCCGACCGCCTTCCTCGAAGTACGCGATCTGAAGGTGCACTTCCCGACCGACGACGGTCTGGTCAAGTCCGTCGACGGGCTCAGCTTCACGCTGGAGAAGGGCAAGACCCTCGGCATCGTGGGCGAGTCGGGCTCCGGCAAGTCGGTGACCTCGCTCGGCATCATGGGCCTGCACACCGCCGGTCAGTACGGCAAGCGCAAGGCGCAGATCTCCGGCGAGATCTGGCTGGACGGCACCGAGTTGCTCTCCGCCGACCCCGACCACGTGCGCAAGCTGCGCGGCCGCGACATGGCGATGATCTTCCAGGATCCGCTGTCCTCGCTGCACCCGTACTACACGATCGGCCAGCAGATCGTGGAGGCGTACCGCGTCCACCACAACGTGGACAAGAAGGTCGCCAAGCGGCGTGCGGTCGAGATGCTCGACCGGGTCGGCATCCCGCAGCCGGACAAGCGGGTCGACAGCTACCCGCACGAGTTCTCCGGTGGTATGCGGCAGCGCGCGATGATCGCCATGGCGCTGGTCAACAACCCCGAACTGCTCATCGCGGACGAGCCGACGACCGCCCTCGACGTGACGGTCCAGGCGCAGATCCTCGACCTGATTCGCGATCTGCAGAAGGAGTTCGGCTCCGCGGTCATCGTCATCACCCACGACCTGGGCGTCGTCGCCGAGCTCTCCGACGACATCCTGGTGATGTACGGCGGCCGCTGCGTGGAGCGCGGCCCCGCCGAGAAGGTGTTCTACGAGCCCCGCCACCCCTACACCTGGGGCCTGCTGGGCTCGATGCCGCGCCTGGACCGTGAGCAGCAGGAGCGGCTCATCCCGGTCAAGGGCTCCCCGCCGTCCCTGATCAACATCCCGTCCGGCTGCGCCTTCAACCCGCGCTGCCCGTACGCCGACATCCCCAAGGGCGACGTCACCCGCACGGTCCGTCCCGAGCTGGCCGAGGTCGGCAGCCAGCACTGGGCCGCCTGCCATATGACCACGGAGCAGCGGGAGCGGATCTGGACCGAAGAGATTGCGCCGAAGCTGTGAGCGAGGACAAAGTGAGCATCCCTCAGAGCGCAGGCACGGTGGTCACCAAGGGCGACGTCGCCCCCGGCGAGACCCTGCTGAAGGTGACCGGGCTCCAGAAGCACTTCCCGATCCGCAAGGGTCTGCTTCAGCGGCAGGTCGGCGCGGTACGCGCGGTCGACGGGATCGACTTCGAGGTCAAGTCCGGCGAAACCCTCGGTGTGGTCGGCGAGTCGGGCTGCGGCAAGTCGACGATGGGCCGGCTGATCACCCGGCTGCTCGAACCGACCGCCGGGACAGTCGAGTTCGAGGGCAAAGACATCACGCACCTGGGTGTGAGCGGGATGCGTCCGCTGCGCCGCGATGTCCAGATGATCTTCCAGGACCCGTACTCGTCGCTGAACCCGCGCCACACCATCGGCACCATCATCGGCGCCCCCTTCAAGCTGCAGGGCGTCACGCCCGAGGGCGGCATCAAGAAGGAAGTGCAGCGGCTGCTGTCGGTGGTGGGTCTCAACCCCGAGCACTACAACCGCTATCCGCACGAGTTCTCCGGCGGCCAGCGCCAGCGCATCGGCATCGCCCGCGCGCTCGCGCTCAACCCGAAGCTGGTCGTGGCCGACGAGCCGGTCTCCGCGCTGGACGTGTCCATCCAGGCGCAGGTCGTCAACCTCCTCGACGACCTCCAGCAGGAACTGGGCCTGACGTACGTGATCATCGCGCACGACCTGTCGGTCGTCCGGCATGTGTCGGACCGGATCGCGGTGATGTACCTCGGCAAGATCGTCGAACTCGCCGACCGTGAATCGCTGTACCGGGCGCCGATGCACCCGTACACCAAGGCGCTGATGTCGGCCGTGCCGATCCCGGACCCGCGGCGCAAGAACGCCAAGAGCGAGCGCATCCTCCTCAAGGGCGACGTGCCCTCGCCGATCGCCCCGCCGAGCGGCTGCCGTTTCCACACCCGGTGCTGGAAGGCGACGCAGATCTGCACGACCACCGAGCCGCCGCTGATCGAGCTGAAGCCTGGCCAGCAGGTCGCCTGCCACCACCCGGAGAACTTCGAGGACCAGGCACCGCAGGACACCGTCCTGCTCACCGCGGCCAAGGAGGCGGCGGAGCTGGTGTCGGACGAGGTGCTCGCGGAGTCGGCGGAGACCAGCGCGGCGGTGGCGGCCGAGGTGGAGGCCGCTGCGGACGCGGCGCCCGAAGCCTCCGCAGCCCCCGCGGACGAGGCGCCCGCCAAGGAGAAGTGAGCCCCCTCAGCGAGTCCTTTAAGTGAGCCCCCGCCTTCGTTTGTAAGGCGGGGGCTCACTTCTGGGTGAGAATATGCGGGTGCTCCAGCAACTGTTCACCCCATCCGTCCAGCACACGCTCGACCTGATCGGCATCTTCGTCTTCGCCATCTCCGGCGCGCTGCTGGCCGTCCGCAAGAACTTCGACGTGTTCGGCATCGCCGTACTCGCCGAGGTCACCGCGCTCGGCGGCGGGCTCTTCCGCGACCTGGTCATCGGCGCCGTACCGCCCGCGGCCTTCACGGATCTGGGGTACTTCCTCACCCCGCTGCTCGCCACGCTCCTGGTCTTCTTCCTGCATCCGCACGTGGAGCGGATCCAGGTCGGCGTGAACGTCTTCGACGCGGCGGGCCTCGGTCTGTTCTGTGTCTCGGGCACGACGAAGGCGTACGAGTACGGGCTCGGCCTGACCGCCTCGGCGACGCTGGGCCTGGCGACGGCGGTCGGCGGGGGTGTGCTGCGGGACGTCCTGGCCAACGAGGTGCCGTCGCTGCTGCGCTGGGACCGCGACCTGTACGCGGTCCCGGCGATCGTCGGCGCCACGATGGTCGTCCTGTGCATCCACTACGACGTGCTGACCCCGCTCGCCAGCGGGTTCGCGGCCCTCACGGCCTTCGTGCTGCGGTTGCTGGCGATGCGCTTCCACTGGCGAGCGCCGCGCGCGTGGAATCGGCGCTCGACGGTACGCGAGGAGTGACCGGCAGCTGCCGGGTCAGCCACTCGAAGGCCGGGACCACCTGCGGCTCCCACAGCGCCATCGTGTGACCGCCCGCGCTGCGCGGCACGAACACCACATCCACGGACGTCGGCGGCTTCGCGACCTGCTTCAGGGCCATGGCCGCCTCGTACCCGTCGTGCGGCTGGCCGGAGAGGTAGAGCGCGACCGGAGGCGGGGTGGGGGCCTTGCGCAGCAGCAGATACGGGTTGTTCGCGCGGCGCAAGGCAGGGGACTTCGCGGTCAGCGCGGCGTGCTCGGCCTTCGGGTCGTTGTAGCCGGACATGCTGACGGCGGCGCGGTAGCGGTCGGGATGGGCGACGGCGAGCTTCGTGGCGCAGTGCCCGCCCGCCGAGTACCCGGCGACCGCCCAGCCCTCGGGCGCGGACTGCGCCCGGAAGTTGTCCATCACCATCCGTGGCACATCGACACTCAGCCAGCTGTCGGCGTTCACCTTGCCCGGGATGTTCGCGCAGCCGGTGTCCACCCCGGGCAGCAGGGTGGTGCGCGGCGCCACCAGGATGAACGGCGCGACCCGGCCACTGCGCATCAGCGGCAGCAGCTGCTCATGCGCGTCCATCGTCCTGAACCACGCCCTCGCCGAACCGGGATAGCCCGGCAGCAGCTCCACCACCGGGAACTTGTGATCCCGGTAGGCCGGCTGGTCGTACTGCGGCGGCAGCCAGACGTAGACCTCGGCGCGCACACCCGAGACACGGCCCGCCAGATGCGTGACGCGCACACCGCCGGCCGAACCCATGCCCGGCCCGAGGGCTGGGGCGAACGACTGCCGGACCGGGGGCAGGTCCTTGAGGGAGATGCCGCCCGTGCCGTCCGGGCCGAGGTCGGCGGCCTGCTCCACGTGGTCGCTGGTGCCGAGCAGATCGCCCCAGTTGTCGTACAGCATGTTCTGGTTGTTGACCAGCACGAAGACGAGCGCGACGGCCGTGCCCTGGGCGAACAGCAGCATCAGCATCCGGGCCAGCGCGCGCAGGGCCCGGGGGCCGCGGATCCGCGACCAGAGGACGAGCGGCAGCGCGACGGCGACGAGGGACAGCGCGACCAGGGTGTAGAGGAACGGGGTCCCGGTGAGGCTCATGTCCCTACAGAGGGGAAGAGACGGCCTCAGGTTTACGGACCAGTACGGACACTTACCGAGAAATTGCGCGGTCCTCACCAGGAGAGGGGTGCTCGGGGCCCGAGAAAAGCTACCGCTTAGTATTTACCTGTTGTACCGTTCAGCCATGCCAGAAGCAGCCTCCGCCCCGGCCGCCCGGGCCACGATCGGCGACAGCGAGTTCGACCGCGACACCGCGCTCACCCCACGCGGACCCGGCGTCTACGACATCGACCTCTCCGCCGGCTGGACGATCCTCAACGCCGTCAACGGCGGCTATCTGCTGGCCGTCCTGGGCCGCGCCCTCGCGGACACGCTCCCGCACGGCGACCCCTTCACCGTCTCCGCGCACTACCTCACCGCCTCCCGCCCCGGCCCCGCGACCGTCCGCACGGACGTCGTCCGCACCGGCCGCACCCTCTCCACCGGCCAGGCCTCCCTCTTCCAGTACGACGACGAGGGCCGCGAAGTCGAACGCATCCGCGTCATCGCCTCATTCGGCGACCTCGACACCCTGCCGGACGACGTCCGTACGGCGGCCCTGCCGCCCGCGATCCCGCCCATGGACCAGTGCTTCGGCCCTGAGGACGGACCGGCCCCGGCCTCCGGCACCCCCGCGATCACCGACCGGCTGATGATGAAGCTCGACCCCTCGACCCTGGGCTGGGCGCTCGGATCCCCGTCCGGCAAGGGCGAGATGCGGGCCTGGTTCGGGCTGGCCGACGGCCGCGACGCCGACCCCTTCTCGCTGCTCCTCGCGGTGGACGCGCTGCCGCCGACCGCCTTCGAGCTCGGCCTCGGCGGCTGGGTCCCCACGGTCGAGCTGACCGTCCATGTCCGCTGCCGCCCCGCACCGGGCCCGCTGCGGGTGTCCCTCACCACCCGCAACCTCGCCGGCGGCTTCCTGGAGGAGGACGCCGAGGTCTGGGACAGCGAGGACCGACTGGTCGCGCAGTCACGGCAGTTGGCGCGCGTCCGGCTCTGATGACGCTTCTGTCACGGGGCTGTACCGGCGAGTAGGGTCGTGCCTGCCGTGAATCCGCAGGTCAGCGCGTTGTGTTGAGACGCACTTTGCCGGATTGACAGGCCTCGTACAGGGCGGCCCCAAGGAAGCCCTAAGCGCCGTTGATTGAGTGCCCGCCTCAGGACTCCCTCATCGTTCTTGGAGTTGTTTCTCATGAAGCGTGCGCGCCTCGTCCCCGCCGTGGCCCTGCTGGCACTGTCGCCGCTGCTGCTCACGGCCTGCGGCGGTTCGGACGACTCGTCGTCCACCTCGAACAGCGGCAACTCCGGGCAGCAGCAGACGGCCTGTCCGTCCGGAATGCCGAGCGGCAACCCGTCCGCCATGCCCAGCGGCAATCCCTCCGGCGCGCCTTCGGGCGTGCCGTCCGGTGCTCCCGGCGGCGGGCAGGGCGGTCCCGGCGGTGGCGGCTGCGGTGGCGGCCCGGGCGGGGGCGGTGGCGCCCCCAGCGGTCAGCCGAGCGGCCGGCCGACCGCACAGGCCACGAAGAGCTGACCACGGATCTCGTACGACGACGGCGGCGCCCCCGGTCAGCGGGGGCGCCGCCTTTCCGTGCGTGTCAGTCGAGCCAGTGCTGCCGGCCGATGCTGATGAGCCGCAGTTGCCGGCTCGCGACATGGGCGACGCGCTCGCGCTCCTCCGGCGGGGCGTCCAGGGCCTCCAGGAAGAGGGAGGCCGTGAACAGCATCTGGTCGACGTAGAGGCTGGCCAGCATCGAGAGGTCCTCGTCCGTCCACCCCTCGGCCTGGGGGTCCTTGACCAGCTGGGCCTTCACCTCCTCGGCGAACAGGGCGATTTGGTCACGGATGGCCTCGCGCACCGACCGGACCCCGCCGCTGCGCTCTCGGGCGATGAAGCGGATGTGGGCGGGGTGCGCCTCCACATGACCGGCGATCAACTCGATGGCGCGGGCTATGCGTTCGTCGGGATCGTCCGTCGCGGACACGAGCATCCGGATCATCGGGTGCAGACTGCCGAGCGCCTCCTCGACCAGTGCGACGCCGAGGTCCGCGATGGAGCGGAAGTGCCGGTAGAAGGCGGTCGGGGCGACGCCGACCTCGCGGGTGACCTCACGCAGGCCCAGGCTGCTCAGGCTCTGCTCCTCCAACAGCCCCAGGGCGGCGTCCAGGAGCGCCTGCCGGGTCTTCTGTTTCTGGGCCTGTCGGACGCCGAGGGTGTGACTCATGCCATGCAGTTAACAACTGTTCTCCGTAATTGGAAAGCCGTACGACGCGCTAGACTTGCAAGTCAGTGAACACTTGTAACTACAACCGTTCACTGAACCGTAACGGAGGGGGAACCCACCCATGCTGTTCATCGTCGCCGCACTTCTGCTGCTGGGCGTCGTGCTGGGCACCGTGGCCCACGCACCGCTCACCTTCACCGCCGTCGCCGCCGTAGTGATCGCCGTCTGGCTCGGCATCTTCGCGCTCCGCGAGCGGCACGGCCGCCGGCGCGCGTCATCCGTCAACTGACCGCTCATCCAGCCCGTCGGGAGCTGATCACCATGCAACTCACCGCACCTGCAACCCGTCAGACCACCGCCCGCGACACCGACGGCATGGCCGTCGCCTCCTTCATCCTCGGCCTCGTGGGCCTCCTCGTCCTCAACGTCTTCCTCGGCCCGATCGCCATCGCCCTCGCCTCCGCAGCCCTCTGGCGCGGCACGACCCGCAAGGGCCGCGCCTACCTGGGCCTGGGCCTAGGAATCGCCGACCTAGTGGTCCTGGTGGCCTTCATGCAGGCGGACAACACGGTGTCCTGGAGCTTCTGACCGCTGTACCGCTGTGGGCAGTCGTTCCGCAGGGCGATGGGGGTCCCCCCCGCTCGAGCGAAGCCGAGAGTGGGGGAGGGTGGGCACAGCCTGCAGCGCCGGGCGCATCGCAACGGGGTCCAGGCACAACCGTCGCCCAAGCCGAGCGCAGCGGCCCCGTAGAATCGGCGTCACCATGGCATACCTCGACCACGCCGCAACCACCCCGATGCTCCCCGAGGCAGTCGAGGCACTCACCACGCACCTCGGCGTCACCGGCAACGCGTCCTCCCTCCACGCATCGGGCCGCCAGGCAAGGCGAACCGTGGAGGAGGCCCGCGAAACCCTCGCGGAAGCCCTCGCCGCCCGCCCCAGCGAGGTCGTCTTCACCTCCGGCGGCACCGAGGCGGACAACCTCGCCGTCAAGGGCCTGTACTGGTCCCGCCGAGACGCCGACCCGGCCCGCATCCGGGTCCTCGCGAGCCCCGTCGAACACCACGCCGTTCTGGACGCCGTGCACTGGCTCGGCGAACACGAGGGCGCCACGGTCGAGTACCTCCCGGTCGACCCGTACGGCCGGGTCCACCCCGAGGCGCTGCGCGAAGCCATCGCCCGCAACCCCGACGACGTGGCCCTGGCCACCGTCATGTGGGCGAACAACGAGATCGGCACGGTCATGCCGATCCGCGAACTCGCCGAGACCGCCGCCGAGTTCGATGTCCCCCTGCACGCCGACGCCGTCCAGGCCTTCGGCCAGGTCCCCGTCGACTTCGCCGCCTCCGGCCTCGCCGCGATGACGGTCTCGGGCCACAAGATCGGCGGCCCGTACGGCATCGGCGCCCTGCTCCTCGGCCGCGAGTACAGCCCCGTACCGGTGCTGCACGGCGGCGGTCAGGAGCGCCACGTCCGCTCCGGCACCCTCGACGTCCCGGCCATCGCCTCCTTCGCGGTCGCCGGCCGCCTCGCCGCCGAACAGCGCGAGTGGTTCGCCCGGGAGATCGGCGGCCTGCGGGACGACCTGATCGAGGCGGTGCGTACGGCGGTCCCGGACGCGATGCTCGGAGGGGACCCCGCACGGGAGGGCCGCCTCCCGGCGAACGCCCACTTCACCTTCCCTGGCTGCGAGGGAGACTCGCTGCTCCTGCTCCTGGACGCCCAGGGCATCGAATGCTCCACCGGCTCGGCCTGTACCGCCGGCGTGGCCCAGCCCAGCCACGTCCTCCTGGCCACCGGCACCGACCCGGACCTCGCCCGCGGCACCCTCCGCTTCTCCCTCGGCCACACCTCCACGGAAGCCGACGTGGAGGCGCTGGCCAAGGCCATCGGCCCGGCGGTGGAACGGGCCCGCGCGGCGGGGCTGACCTAGACCGGCGTCAGGCCGACGCCGTACGGGCCTGCCGTACGAGCTTCATGTACCGGTCCCAGTCCCAGTGCTCCCCGGGGTCGGTGTGGTCCGTGCCCGGTACCTCCACGTGCCCGATGATGTGCTCGCGGTCGACGGGTATGTCGTACCGCGCGCATATCCGGGCCGTGAGCCGCGCCGACGCCTCGTACATCTCGTCCGTGAGGTCCTGGGGCCGGTCCACGAAGCCCTCGTGCTCGATGCCGATGCTCCGCTCGTTGTAGTCGCGGTTGCCCGCGTGGTACGCCACGTCCAGCTCGCGGATCATCTGCAGGACGCGTCCGTCCTGGGCGACGATGTAGTGGGCCGCGGCCTGGTGGCCCGGGTCCTGGAAGGCCTTCACCGCGCTGTCGAAGCTGCCCTGGGTGACATGGATGATCACCATGTCGACGCCGTAGTCGTCGGGCCGGTCCGCCAGCCGCCAGTTGGCGTCCGACGCCGCCTCCCACCGGGCGCCCGCGTAGTCGACCGCGCCCGCCTTGCGCGGCTTCTCCACCCCCGGCACCCGCCACCACAGGCGCCCCAGTTCGTCGCGCGCCAGCACGGCCGTGCCCACCGCGGTCGCGCCCAGGCCGGCCAGCAGCGCCCGCCGCCCGATGCGCCGGTCGCCGTCCTTGCCCCCGGAGTTCTCAGCCGTGTTCCCGGAGTCCTTGGTCGCTCTTCTCGCCCCCATGTGATCGTGAACGGATACTCGGCGGCCTTGGTTCCCGCGGGCCCTTACCCTGGAAGGGTTATGACTGAGATCCCGCAGCGCCCCCGCCCCCTCCGCGTACTCGCCGCCATGTCGGGCGGCGTGGACTCCGCCGTGGCCGCCGCCCGCGCCGCCGAGGCGGGCCACGACGTGACCGGCGTCCACCTCGCGCTTTCCGCGAACCCGCAGTCCTTCCGTACGGGCGCGCGCGGCTGTTGCACCATCGAGGACTCCCGCGACGCCCGCCGCGCCGCGGACGTCATCGGCATCCCCTTCTACGTCTGGGACCTCGCCGACCGCTTCCGCGAGGACGTGGTCGAGGACTTCGTCGCCGAGTACGAGGCGGGCCGCACTCCGAACCCCTGCCTGCGCTGCAACGAGAAGATCAAGTTTGCCGCCCTCCTGGACAAGGCCCTGGCGCTCGGCTTCGACGCGGTGTGCACCGGCCACTACGCCCAGGTGATCGTGAACGAGGACGGCGCCCGCGAACTGCACCGCGCCTCCGACATGGCGAAGGACCAGTCGTACGTCCTCGGCGTCCTGGACGACCGGCAGCTCGCCCACGCGATGTTCCCGCTCGGCGACACCGTGACGACGAAGGACGAGATCCGCGCGGAGGCCGAGCGCAGGGGGCTGGCGGTGGCCAAGAAGCCCGACTCGCACGACATCTGCTTCATCGCCGACGGCGACACCCAGGGCTTCCTGGCCAACAGGCTGGGCAAGGCGGAGGGCGACATCGTCGACGAGTCCGGCGCCAAGCTGGGCACGCACGAGGGCGCGTACGGCTTCACCATCGGCCAGCGCAAGGGGCTGCGGATCGGCCACCCGGCCCCCGACGGCAAGCCGCGCTACGTCCTCGACATCTCCCCGGTGGACAACACGGTGACCGTCGGCCCCGTCTCCGCCCTCGACGTCACCGCACTGACCGCGATCAAGCCCCGCTGGTGCGGCGCGGCCCCCTCCGGCCCCGGCACCTACACGGCCCAGCTCCGCGCCCACGGCGGCGAGACCGAGGTCACCGCCGAACTGATCGACGGCTCCCTGGAGGTGTCGTTCACCGTCCCGGTCCGTGGAGTCGCCCCCGGCCAGGCGATCGTCCTGTACGACGGCACGCGCGTGGTGGGCTCGGCGACGATCGCGTCGACGACGCGGGCGAAGGCCGTACCGGCGTGACCCGCGCGGGACGTACGGCGTAACCGCCCTCCACGCGCGCGTGCCCGTCGGCGGATGCCCGCCTAC
This sequence comes from Streptomyces sp. NPDC050211, assembly GCF_040656035.1. Taxonomy (NCBI): domain Bacteria; kingdom Bacillati; phylum Actinomycetota; class Actinomycetes; order Kitasatosporales; family Streptomycetaceae; genus Streptomyces; species Streptomyces sp. NPDC050211. The sequence continues at coordinate 80,234 of NZ_JBFALC010000020.1, read as the reverse complement.
TGCGCTACTGCGCGTAGAACTCGGCGAGCACCGGCGCCAGGGACTGCGGATCCACCAGGTGCGTCTGCCCCTCCAGGCTCCGGTACGTCCCGTCGGGCACCGCCTCCGCGACCGCCTGCGCCGCCTCGCTCAGCCACGCGGGGCTCTCGTCGCCCGCGACGGCCAGGACGGGGACGGTGATCGCGGCCAGCCGGTGCCGGGGGACGAGTCCGTCGCCCATGACGGCGTTGTCGTACCCCAGGCTCGGCGCGATCGACTCCATGCCGGCCCACATGGGGGACTGGCGGGCGCCCTGGATCATCTCCTCGGCCAGCCCGGTCAGCCGCAGGAACAGCTCGACGGCGTCGCCGCGCCTCCCCTCCGCCAGTGCCCGAGTCAGCCCTTCGGTGTACTCGGCGCGTTCCTGCGCTCCGCCCTCGTACACCGCGAACGGCGTCTCGTAGACCGCGACTTTGCTGACCGGCAGCCCGCTCGCCGCGGCCTCGAGGGCCAGCGCGCCGCCCGACGAGATGCCGTACAGCGCCGCCTGACCGCCGACCGTCTCGATGAGCGCCGCGAGGTCCTCGATCTCCCGCTGCACCGCGTACGGCGGCGTGTCACCGCTCTCGCCGCGCCCCCGGCGGTCGTACACGACGGCCGTGAAGCCGTCGGCGAGCTGCCCGGCCAGCGGTGCCACCGTGTGGCCGGTGGACATCGCGCCGCTCACCAGAACGACCGCCGGGCCCCGGCCCGTGCGTTCGTATGCGATCGGGGTGCCGTCGCGCGAAAGCGTCTTTTTGTCCATGCCGGGAAGACTGCCACCCGGCGATGAACTAGTCAGTCACGACACCGCTCCTCACACCACTTCGACGTCGTAGAAGCAGAGATGGTCCTTGATCTGGGCGACGTCCGGCTTGGGGTCGGGGTACGACCAGACGAGGTCGGCCGCGTCGGGCAGCGACCAGTAGGAGGCGGTTCCCTTGAAGGGGCAGTAGGTGTGGGTCTCCGAGGGGGTCAGGAGGTCGAGGCGTACGTCCTCGGCGGGGAGGTAGTAGCGCGCGGGACAGCCGGTCTCGCGCAGGATCAACGGGCGGTCGGACTCCGCCAGTACCTGGTCGCCGCTGACCACCCGTACGCGCTGGGTGCCCTGTTCGATCGTGATCGTGTGTCCATCAGCCATACCCGGAAAGCACCCGCGGAGCGCTGGTTCTTCCCGCGTACGGTGACTTCATGCGAATCTGCGTCTTTCTCTCCGCCGCCGACCTGTCCGACCGTTACACGCGTCCCGCGCGGGAGTTCGCGAAGCTCATCGGCAAGGGCGGCCACACGCTGGTGTGGGGCGGCTCCGACGTGGGCCTGATGAAGGTGGTCGCCGACGGTGTGCAGGAAGCGGGCGGGCGGCTCGTCGGGGTCTCGGTCGAGTTCCTGTCCGCCAAGGTCCGTCCCGGCGTCGACGAGATGGTGATCGCGAAAGATCTCGCCGAGCGCAAGAAGCTGCTGCTGGAGAAGGCCGACGCCGTGGTGATCATGGTGGGTGGTACGGGGACGCTCGACGAGGCCACGGAGATCCTCGAGCTGAAGAAGCACGGCCACACCGACAAGCCGGTGGTGCTGCTCAACACCGCGGGCTTCTACGACGGGCTGAAGGAACAGTTCCGGCGCATGGAGGACGAGGGGTTCCTGCCCCGTCCGCTGACCGACCTGGTGTTCTTCGCGGAGGAGCCGGTGGGGGCGATGGCGTACCTGGAGACTGTGACATCAGCGGCTACCGCCGCGGGCCGGGGCGTGGCCTGATGCGACCATGGCGCACATGGCTACACATGTGATCACCGGGGCGGGCAGCGGCATCGGTTCGGCGGTCGCCCGCCGCCTCCACGCGCGCGGGCACGAACTCGTCCTGCACGCGCGCGACGCGGGCCGCGCGAAGGAACTGGCCGCTCAGTTCCCGGGTGCCAGGACACTGGTGGGCGACCTGGCCGACCCGGACAGGCTGAGCTGGGCCTTCTCGCACCAGACGCTGCCCGACCGCGTGGACTCCCTGCTGCACATCGCGGGCGTCGTCGATCTCGGCCCGGTCGGCGAGCTGACCCCCAAGTCCTGGCGCCACCAGCTCAACGTCAACCTCATCGCCCCCGCCGAGCTGACCCGCCACTTCCTGCCCCAACTCCGCGCCACCCACGGCCACGTGGTGTTCGTCAACTCGGGCGCGGGGCTCAGGGCCAGCGCCGACTGGTCCGCGTACGCCGCCTCCAAGCACGGCCTGAAGGCCCTCGCGGACGCGTTGCGCAACGAGGAGCACGACAACGGGGTCCGGGTCACCTCCGTCTATCCCGGTCGCACGGCGAGTCCCATGCAGGCCAAGGTGCACCAGCAGGAGGGCAAGGAGTACGACGCCGCGCAGTGGATCGACCCCGAGTCGGTGGCGACGACGATCCTGATGGCCCTTGACCTCCCGAGGGACGCGGAAATCAACGACCTGACGGTGCGCCCCGGCCGCTGACAGAGGTTTTCTCGCCCCCGCCGCCCCTACCCGTCCCATCCCTGGGGGCTGCGCCCCCAGACCCCCGCTTCGGCCTGAACGGCCTCGTCCTCAAACGCCGGACGGGCTAGTTAGCTATTGGAGCCGCTTCTATGCATCTTGACCACTCTCACGAGGGCGTTTCCGCCATCAGCGCCGACGCCCGCCGCCCCGACGGCTCCCGTCGTGCCCTCCGCATAGGGCTCGGTGGACCCGTCGGTTCTGGGAAGACCGCTACCGTCGCCGCGCTCTGTCGTGCCCTGCGTGACGAACTGTCCCTTGCCGTGGTCACCAACGACATCTACACGCGCGAGGACGCCGAGTTCCTGCTCAAGGAGGCCGTGTTGCCGCCGGAGCGGATCACCGCGGTGGAGACGGGGGCCTGTCCGCACACGGCGATTCGGGACGACATCTCGGCGAATCTGGAAGCCGTCGAGGATCTGGAGGACGAGGTCGGCCCGGTCGATCTGATCCTCGTGGAATCCGGTGGGGACAACCTCACCGCCACCTTCTCCAAGGGGCTCGTCGACGCGCAGATCTTCGTGATCGATGTCGCCGGAGGGGACGACATTCCGAGGAAGGGGGGACCCGGCGTCACCACCGCCGATCTGCTGGTCGTGAACAAGACCGACCTGGCACCGTACGTCGGCTCTGACCTGGCGCGGATGGCGGCCGACGCCAAGGCGCAGCGGGCCGAACTGCCGGTCGTGTTCCAGTCGTTGAGGAGCGAGGCCGGTGTGGCGGACGTCGCCGGATGGGTGCGGGCGCAGCTGGCTTCGTGGAGGGCGTGACCGTGACCGGTGTGCGGGCGACCGCGCGGATCGGCGCCCGGGAGGACGGACGCGGTGGTACGGCCCTGCCGGTGCTGGAGGGCGAGGGGCCGATCGCCCTGCGGCGTACGCGGGGGAGTGGCTCTCAGGCGCATGTCATGCTCGTCGGCGCGATGAGCGGGCCGCTCGGCGGGGACCACTTCACGGTGGTCGCGGACGTGGCCGAAGGAGCCCGGTTGCGGGTCGGGTCGGCCGCGGCGACCATCGCGCTGCCCGGGCAGACGAAGGGCGAGGCGCGCTACGACGTGCGGCTCTCCGTCGCCGACGGAGGTGAACTGCGCTGGCTGCCCGAGCAGTTGATCTCAGCGGGCGGCAGCGATCTGTGTGTCGGCACACAGGTCGACCTCGCTGCGAGCGCCCGGCTCGTGCTCCGCGAGGAACAGGTACTCGGTCGCGTCGGTGAGGAACCCGGGAGGCTCACCAGCCGTCTCACTGTGCGGATCGCAGGGCGGACCGTCCTCGACCAGGAGCTGGTCTGCGGGCCCGGGGCGCCCGGAGGCTGGGACGGGCCCGCCGTCCTCGGCGGGCGTCGGGCCGTGGGGCAACTGGTCGTCGTACGACCGGAGTTCGCGACCGAGCCCGCGGTGGCCCGGGTCATCGGGGACACGGCCGCCGTGACTCCGCTCGCCGGGCCGGCCGCGCTGGTCACGGCCGTCGCGCCGGACGCGCTGCGGCTGCGCCGGGTGCTGGACGAGGCGTTGGTGACGCTCGAGGGAAGTCCCGCCGAGCGAACAGCGTAATCCGGTTATCGGATTGGCAAAGAACTCCCGTCAACCCTGTTCTCAGGGATCACACAGCCGAGAGGATCCCCGTACTCAACTCAACGACGTACGGGGAGGTCCCACTTGAGGGACATCAGACCGAAAAGGCGGGCTGCCGCTCTCGGCTCGGCCGGAGTGCTCGTCACGGCGACCCTGGTCGCCGGAGCCGTCGCCGCGCCCTCGGCCAGTGCGGACGCCCGGCACGGCAAGGACCGTGAGGGCTTCGGTGTCGCCGTCGCCGCGGCCCGTGCCGCGAAGGCCGGGATCGACTGGCAGGACTGCCCCGCCGACTGGGGACTGGAGAAGCCCATCCAGTGCGGCTGGGTCACCGTCCCGCTCGACTACGCCAAGCCGTTCGGCAAGCAGATCAAGCTCGCCGTCGACCGCATCGGCAACACGGGCACCAAGGCGGAGCGCCAGGGAGCGCTCCTCTACAACCCCGGCGGCCCCGGCGGTTCCGGCCTGCGCTTCCCGCGCCGCGTCACGACCAAGGCGCCGGTGTGGGCGAACACGGCCAAGGCGTACGACTTCGTGGGCTTCGACCCGCGCGGCGTCGGCAAGTCGGCGCCCATCTCCTGCGCCGACCCACAGGAGTTCGTGAAGGCGCCCAAGCTGGACCCGGTGCCGGATTCCGAGGCCGACAAGCTCGCACAGCGCAAGCTGGCCCGCGAGTACGCCGAGGGCTGCTACGAGCGCAGCGGCGAGATGCTGCCGCACATGACCACGCCGAACACCGCACGCGACCTGGACGTGATCCGGGCCGCGCTGGGAGAGAAGAAGCTCAACTTCCTCGGCGTCTCCTACGGCACCTACCTCGGCGCGGTCTACGGCACCATGTTCCCGGGCCATGTCCGCCGGATGGTCGTCGACAGCGTCGTCAACCCGTCGCGGGAGAAGATCTGGTACGAGGCCAACCTCGACCAGGACGTCGCCTTCGAGATGCGCTGGAAGGACTGGCAGGACTGGGTCGCCGCCAACGACGCCACCTTCCACCTCGGCACCACCCGCGAAGCCGTCCAGGCGAAGTGGCTCGAACTGCGTGCCACGGCCAAGAAGAACCCCATCGGCGGGGTCGTCGGACCGGCCGAGCTGATCGGCTTCTTCCAGGGTGCGCCGTACTACGACTCCTCCTGGGTGCCCGTCGCCACGGTGTTCAGCAAGTACTTCGCGGGCGACACCCAGGCGCTGGTCGACGCGGCCGCTCCCGACCTGTCGGACACCGCGGGCAACGCGGCCTCGGAGAACGGCAACGCCGTCTACACGGCCGTCGAGTGCACCGACGCCAAGTGGCCCACCAGCTGGAAGAAGTGGGACCGCGACAACTCGAAGCTGCACCAGAACTACCCGTTCCTGACCTGGTCCAACGCCTGGATGAACCTGCCGTGCGCCACCTGGCCGGTCAAGCAGCAGACCCCGGTGAACGTGAAGACCGGCAAGGGCCTGCCGGGCGTGCTGATCGTGCAGTCCACGCGTGACGCGGCCACCCCGTACGGGGGAGCCGTCGAACTGCACAAGCGCTTCAAGGGCTCCCGCCTGATCACCGAGAAGAACGCGGGCTCCCACGGCGTGACCAGCCTGGTCAACCCGTGCATCAACGAGCGGGTGGACACCTACCTGCTCACCGGCAAGCTGGGCGGCGCCGACGTGACCTGCGCACCGCACGCCACGCCGAAGCCGTAGAGAGTCGTACGACATGAGGGGCGGCCGGAGTCTCCGGCCGCCCCTTGCTCACGCCTCCAGCCAGGCGTCCTCCGCCGCGTAGTCGAAGAGGTCGCCGTACGTCTGGAGCATCCTCGGGTACGCCTCCCGCCAGTCCCGCCCGGCCAGTTGGCGCTCGATCCAGGCGACCGTGTCGGGGAGCGTCTCCGCGTACCGCGCCACCGGGCGGTAGCCCAGCTCCCGTTCGGCGGCGGACATGGCGCAGACCACGGGCGCCGGCACCGACCACGGAGTGTCGCCCACGGTCGGTGCCGGAGGCGGCCCGTCCACGAGCACGCTCTCCGTCTCCACACCCATGACCGCGTCGATCGCCCCGGCGATCTCCGCCACCGTCGGCGCGTCGGGATCGACGGCGTTGAGCACCCGCGTGCCGGGCTGCGCGGCGGCCAGCCGGATCAGTTCCGCGATGTTGTGCACGCTCGCCGGATGGAAGCGGCTCCCGCCACCGAAGGGGAGGATCCGCCGGGTCCGGCCGTCCAGGTTGCGCTTGACGAAGTACAGCTCGCGCGGGGTCTGGCAGTGCGGGCCGTGGATCGCGCCCGCGCGCAGCAGAGTCGTCGGCAACTGGTTTCCGGCGGCGAGGAGTTCACGCTCCAGCGCGGCCTTGCGGGTGCTGTACGAGGCGTCGCCCGGCTGGACCGTGCGCTGGTCCTCCGTCAGCGGCACCGGATATGCGGGGAAGCCGTCCGGCTCGTCCTGCGTGTCGAAGTTCCGGCCCTTGTCGTCCTCGTACACCGACACGCTGGAGATCACCACGGCCGAGCCCACGCGACCGGCGAGCGAGGTCAACTGCCGTGCGTGCTCGGTCCCGTAGGCGACCATGTCCACCAGCACGTCATGGCCGTCGCCGACTGTGCTGTGGTGATCGGAGCGACAGGACGGATCGGGCGGCCCGCGGTGGGTGCGCTGGCCCGGGATGAAGGTGATCTCGTCGCCCGTACCGTCGTCGTATGCCGGTCGACCCGCGCCACCCGCACCCCCTCTGGCCAGCCCTCGTCCCGCCCGCCGCCCCGCGAGACGGCGGTCACGCAGAGTTCAGCCCAGCGGCAGCCGCGGGAACCGGCGCTCCTTGGCCGCGCCCGCCGCGGCCTGCTCGGCCTTGACGACGGCCGCGTACTGGTCGACGTACTCCTGCTCGGAGAGCGAGAGGATCGCGTACATGATCTCGTCGGTGATGGCGCGCAGGATCGCCTTCTCGTTCTCCATGCCGGCATAGCGGGAGAAGTCGAGGGGCTTGCCGAAGCGGATCACCACGGGGTGGATTTTCGGGATCTTCTTTCCGGGCGGCTGGGCCTCGAAGGTGCCGATCATCGCGCAGGGGATGACGGGTACCTGGGCCTTCAGCGCCATCACCGCCACTCCGACCTTGCCCTTGTAGAGGCGGCCGTCGTGCGAGCGGGTGCCCTCCGGATAGATGCCGAGCAGCTCGTCCTTGCGCAGCACGCCGAGGCCCTCGCGGATCGCGGCCTGGCCCGCCTCCTTGCCGGAGCGGTCGACCGGGATCTGCCCGGCACTGCGGAAGAAGGTCGCGATCAGCCGGCCCTTGAGACCGGGGCCGGTGAAGTACTCGGCCTTCGCCAGGAAGGTGATGCGCCGCTTGAGGATCGCGGGCATCAGGAAGTGGTCCGAGAAGGAGAGATGGTTGCCGGCGACGATGGCGGGGCCGGTCGCGGGAATGTGCTCGAGTCCCTCGATCCGGGGGCGGAAGACCAGTCTCAGCAGCGGACCCAGCAACACGTACTTGAGCACGTAGTAGAACAAGGGGTGGCTCCTCACTCCGGTGGTTCGGCTCAACCGCCGTGTTCTAGCAGGTCAACCGGCACGTCGTGGGCTGTCAGTGTAGGGGCAGGCGGCACCGGCCGGAACCGTCGTGCCCCTTCTGTGGCTCTGGAACAACTATGGGCGTATCACCACCCGGGGACGATGCCCGTGAGCCGAAGAGGATGTAATGCTCCGCATTCATTTCACCCCCCATGACCTGCAGAATATTCGAATTCTCCGCAGACCGGATCCGCTGTGGGAGCTGATCTGCAGTGTGTGCCGCCTGAAAACAGGCCAGGGGCCGCTGGAATTCGGCCACTGGCGTCGCTCGGTGCACGCCAGAATGGAAGGGGACCGGGTTCTGGGGGCGGCGCTGCAGCCGTTACGGACACTGGTCCCCAGCGTCGGATACATTCCCGATTTCCTCACACCCCCGGCCGCCGGCGGGGAGCTGTCCGACGTACTGGACCTGGTGCGTGGCACCCCACGTCGGCGGATCGCAGGCGAGCTGACCCGGCTCGGCGAGCGCCGGGCCCTGCCGGGCTGGACCGTGACGCTGGGCAGGCCGGGGGACGAGGGGCTGGCCGCGCTGACCCGCGCGCTGGACGCGTACTTCGGCGCCGCGCTGCGGCCGCACTGGTCCCACATCCGAGCGGTCGTCGGCAACGACATCGACCTGCGCACCCGCACCCTCCTGGACGGGGGCACCCAGGCACTGCTCAACGGCCTGTATCCGCTGGCCCGTTGGAACGCTCCCGTCCTGGAGGTCGACTACCCCGTACGGCGCGACCTCCGCCTCGAAGGCCGCGGACTGCTCCTCGTCCCGTCCTTCTTCTGCTGGCGCCGGCCCACCGCCCTGGCCGACCCCGCGCTGCCTCCGGTGCTCGTCTACCCCGTGGCGAAAGCCCCGTTGGACGTCGCCCGGGCCACCGGGGAAGGCGTCGAACGCCTGCTCGGCCGCACGCGGGCCGCCATCCTGGCCGATGTCGCCCGGCGGGACGGCCGTACCAGCTCCGAGATCGCCGAAGCGATCGGTATCGCGCCGGCCAGCGTGAGTTACCAGATCGGCGTCCTGCGAGCCGGCGGACTGGTGGACAGCCAACGCGCCGGTAAATACGTCCTCCACGCGGCAACCGCATTGGGCTTACGGTTACTCGACGCGCGGTGACGCGGCGGTGCGACATTTCGAACCACATTGAAGTGTTTGAGCTTCGCCTCCGCCGATGCGAATGTGACGGCTGTCCTTGCGATCGACTGTTTGAGGCCTGTGCGTTGCGCCGGGCCGAACCAGGGGGAAACGCATGAGATATGCCGCAGGACCTGGGAGAAATCACGCGCCACGCCGCCGGGCGATATGGGCGGCCGTCCTCGCACTGCTGGCCGGAGTGTTCTCGACGGCTCAACTCGCCGGTGCCGACCGCGCGTCCGCGCTGCCGCCGCCGCCCCAACCGGCCATGAACTGCGACAAGCCGTGGGTGATCATCAATGCCTATGGCACGGCCGAGTATGTGACACCGGGCGTGACCACGCCTTACGGATCCATCGGAGTCAATGACACCTACGTCAGGGCGGTGAACGCGGCGCTCAATGCGCAGGGAGTGCCGGACAGTGACATCACCGCGCGCAATCTGCCCTATCCCGCGTCGGCGGTCGACTGGGACCTGCCGTGGCCTCCCTTCCTGGGAGACAACCCGGGACCCGACGACTACTGGGAGTCGATGTGGAAGGGCCGCGACGAACTGGTCCGTGAGATCGAGTTCTACTCCGACTGCCCGAGCCGCCCGACGCTGGTGCTGATCGGATACTCGCAGGGTGGTCAGGTGATCAAGAACGCCCTCGCCAACTCGGCCGTCGCCGGGGACCAGCGCCGTTCCGACTCGGTGGGCGCCGCCATCACCATCGGGGACGCGTCCCGCCACAACGGCCAGGTCGGGATGGCGCAGAACAGGCAGATGCTGACCCTCAACCGCGACTACCAGGAGACCACCACCACCATCGACCGCGGCGGACTGATGCAGCGGGTGTCGGTGCCGTCGGTGTTCGCCGGGTTCATCGGTGACGGACGGTACTTCGACGTCTGCCGCACCGACGACCTCGTGTGCAACAAGCCGGGACGCCCCGGCACTGGCAACTGGCTGGCCGAGTTCGGCCTGAGCATCGACGACGGTACGACCAACCCGCCGCACATCGCCTACCGGGACAACGCCCGCACCAACGGGAACCCCAGGATCGTGTGGCAGAACCAGCAAGGCGCACGCGTCGCGGCCGATGTCGCCGAACGTGCCGTGGCCTCGGCGGTCGCCCAGCGGAACATCGTCCACCCGCCGCCCGAGCCGGAAGTGCCGCCCGGCACCACCCCGGTCGAGATGTGGGCGACCGATGTCAACGTGCGCACGGCCCCGACGACCGACGCCGCGATCACCCACCGGTTCCCCGGTCCCACCACCGTCTACGCCCAGTGCCAGAAGCACGCCGAGTCGGTGACGGACGGCGGTGTCACCAACGACGTCTGGACCTATCTGCCCGTCCAGCACGGCTGGATCAGCAACGTCTATCTGCGGGGACCCGCGTGGATTCCGGGTGTGCCGGAGTGCGCGGGCTCCACCCCACCGCCCGAGCAGGGGCTCTACCACTGCGACATCGGCGGTGACCCCGAGAGCTGGTGCGCCCGGGTGACCGGCATCGACCAGGGATCGTTCCTCGGCATGTACAACGAACCGAACTACGATCACGGGCGGAGCTCGTCCTACCAGGGCCACAACGGCGACGAGTTGATCGTGCTCTGCTGGACGACGGGCGCGGTCGACGCCGACGGAACCGGCAACCGGTACTGGTTCTTCGCCGACACCGGCGGAGCCCTGCCGGGCGGTTACGTCAACGACCACTACCTGACGACGGGCAAGTTCGCGGACTGGAGCCAGGTCATCCCGCCCTGCTGAAACCTGAGCGGATCGTCGTACGGCTCAGCGCCATCACAGCCGTACGACGATCAGCGCCGTGTCGTCGGTGGCACCTCCCGGCGGCAGCAGTTCCAGCAGGACGGCGTCGGCGAGGGTCTCGGGGTCGGCCCCCAGATGGCGGCCGAGTGATTCGGCGAGGCGGGACAGGCCGGTGTCGATGTCCTCGTGGCGGCGTTCGATCAGGCCGTCCGTGTACAGCACGAGCGTCGCGCCCTCGGCGAAGGTGGTGCGGGCCTCCGGTCGGGGGATCGGGCTCGGGCGGGCGTCCAGCGGGGGATCGGTGGCGCGGTCGAGGAACTCCACCCGGCCGTCGGGGTGCAGCAGCGCGGGCGGGGGGTGTCCGGCGCTGCTGTAGGTGATGGTGTGGGCGTCGAAGTCGATGAACGTGGTGACCGCGGTGGCCGATTCGGCGCCGTCGACCACGTGGGCGTAGCGGCCCAGGACGTCCAGGGCCTGCGCGGGCCCGTCGGCGACGCGCGAGGTGGCGGTGAGCGCGCTGCGCAGCTGGCCCATGACACCGGCGGCCTCCAGGCCGTGGCCGACCACGTCGCCCACGGAGACGCCGATGCGGTTGCCGCCCACCAGGTCGACCAGGTCGTACCAGTCCCCGCACACGTTCAGAGCGCCGACGGCCGGACGGTAGCGGACCGCGGCGCGCTGGTCGCCGACCTGGCGGCGGGCGGGGAGCATCGCCTCCTGGAGGGCGAGTGCGACCTCGCGCTCGCGGGCGTGGGCCTGGCGCAACCGGTCGTTGAGTTCCTGGAGTTCACGGCCGCGCGTGTACAACTCGGCCTCCAGTACCCGGGCGCGGCCCCCCATGGGACCGCCGCGGGCCCGGATGAGTTCGGTGACCTCTTCGACCCGGTGCACCACCAGCACGACTGTGCCGTCCGGTCCGAACACCGGCGCGTTCACCGGGCTCCAGTAGCGCTCCTCCCACTGCCCGGGGCGCTCGGGGGATTCGACGTCGTACCGCTGCAGTGCCATGGTGTCGCGCTCGCCCGTGGCCACCACCCGGCGCATGGAGGTCTGCACGTTGTGCATGCCCTTGGACGTCGGGTTGTCGGGGTTCTCCGGGAAGACGTCGAAGATGTAGCGCCCCACGACCTGCTCGCGCGTGCGCCCGGAGATGCGCAGGAAGTCCTCGTTGACGTCCGCGTACACCAGCTCGGGGGTGAGCAGCGCGACCATTCCGGGCAGGCCCTTGAAGACCGCCTCGTAGTCGATCGACGCGTCCTTCATGGCTGCCGCCTCACCGCCGGTTCACCCCAGTTTCGCACGATATAAACCGGGGTTTGTGGCTCATTGCGGTTCCGTCAGGGACTGCTCGGCCCAGATGATCTTCCCCTCGGGCACGAACCGGGTGCCCCAGTGCTGGGTGAACTGGGAGACCAGCAGCAGCCCGCGCCCGCCCTCGTCCGTCGTGCGGGGATGACGCAGATGGGGTGCGGTGGCGCCGCCGTCGAAGACCTCACAGACCAGGGAGCGCTCCCTGATCAGCCGCAGCCGCACGGGCCCGTCGGAGTGCCGGATGGCGTTGGTGACCAGCTCGCTGACGACCAGCTCCGTGGTGAAGGCCAGCTCCTCCAGGCCCCACTCCGTCAGCTGCCGGGCCGCGGCCTTGCGGGCGTCGGCGACCATCGCCGGATCCATGGGCAGGTCCCAGTCCGCGACCTGGTCGGCGCCCAGCAGCCGGGTACCGGCCATCAGCAGGGCCACGTCGTCGTGCGGGCGTTCCGGGGACAGCGCGTCGACCACGGTCCGGCAGCGCAGGTCGAGCGAGGACGCGCGCTCCTCCAGCGCGCGGCGCAGCCGGTCCCGGCCCGCGTCCAGGGCCCAGTCCTCCTCCCCGCGTGCCAGCAGTCCGTCGGTGTGCAGCGCGAGCGTGCTGCCCTCCGCCAGCGCCAGCTCGACCGCCTCGAAGGGCGGTCCGCCCGCACCGAGCGGCGACCCCTGCGGAAGGTCGACGAAGGTCACGGAGCCGTCGGGCAGGATCACGGCGGGCGCGGGATGCCCGGCCGCGGCCATGGAGCACTGCCCGTCGACGGGGTCGTACACGACGTACACGCACCCGGAGCCCGCGGTGCCCGCCTCTCCGGAGTCCGGCGCGACGCCTTCCTCGCGCGCCGACCGGGCGGCCAGGTCGTCGAGGTGGGCCAGCACCTCCTCGGGCGGCAGATCCAGCGCGGCGAGCGTCCGTACGGCGGTCCGCAGCCGTCCCATGGCGGCGGCCGCGTCGATGCCGTGACCGGGCACCTCGCCCACGACGAGGGCGACGCGGGCACCGGAGAGCTGGACGACGTCGTACCAGTCGCCGCCGAGGCCGGTCAGCTCGTCGGCCGGGCGGTAGCAGGCGGCCACCTCCACCGCGTCCTGCTCGGGCAGCCGGTGCGGGAGCAGACTGCGCTGCAGCACCAGCGCCGCGTCCCGCTCGCGGGTGTAGCGCCGGGCGTTGTCCACACAGGCGGCCGCCCGCGAGACGAGATCCTCGGCCAGGGCGAGGTCGTCCTCGTCGAACGGTTCCTGGCGATGGCGCCGGAAGAACGTGGTGACGCCCAGCGTGGTGCCCCGCGCCCGGATCGGCACGATCACGACGCTGTGCAGCCCCAGCTCCAGGAAGGTCGCCTCCCGGCCGCCCGGGATGTCCGTGGCCCACTCCCGGGCGAGCGGGTCGAGCCGCTCCTCGCGCCAGGACAGACCGGTGCTGAGCGAACGGACGGGGGGCGACCCGGCGACGTAGGCGGCCACGGAGCCGACGGGGACGACCGCCTCGGGGACGTTCTCGTGCACCGACCGCTGACCGGCCCGGCGCAGCGGCACATGGTCCAGGTCGCCGATCGGCCCCGGCGTCAGCTCCGCTCCCCGCAGCACCGGCTCCAGCAGGTCCACGGTGACGAAGTCCGCGAAGTCCGGCACGGCCACGTCGGCCAGCTCCTGCGCGGTCCGCATGATGTCCAGGCTGCGGCCGATGTGCTCGCCGGCCCGGTCCAGCAGCGCCAGCCGCTGCCGGGCACGGTGCCGCTCGGTGATGTCGACGACGGTGTAGTACACGCCCATCGGACGGCCCCGGTCGTCGTGCAGCCGGGTGAACGACATGACGTGCGCCGTCTCCCGGTGCGGCGCGGACCGCACCTGGCCCACGTGCTCGTAACCGACCACCGGCTCACCGGTCTCCAGCACGTGCCGCATCTGCGCCTCTATGCCGTCGGCGTCCAGGCCCGGCTGGATGTCCGCGAGACGCAGCCCGAGCCGGTGCACGGGCGGTCCGCCGCCGTACTGCTCCAGGGCCGCGTTGGACCACACGAAGCGCAGGTCCGTGTCGACGATGGCGATGCCGACCGGCGACCGGTCGGCGATCTGCTCGAGCACCGAGCGGCTCATGTCCCAGCCGGGCGCCCCCGCCAGCTCCGAGAGCAGCACCAGCCACCGCGTCCGGCTCCCGGGCTCCTCCGCGCCGGTGATCCGCACCATGAGCCTGACCTGCTGTCCGTCGCCGCGCCTGACCGTCAGCAGGCCCGCCCAGCCGCCGTCCCTGCGGCACCGCTCGACGATCCCCGGCATCCGCTCCGCGTCCTCGGCGGACAGCAGGTCGGCCACGCTCGTCCCGATCACCTCGGAGGCCGCGTGGCCCAGCAGCCGCCTGGCCTCGTCGGTCCAGCCGGTCACCACGCCCTGCGCGTCGAGCAGCAGGGGCGCGGCGTCGGCCACGTCGAACCGTGGCCGGGCAAGGTCGTGCTCCTCATATGTGCCCACGGCCGACCTCTCTGTCGCTGAGAGTGGTCTACCACCTCTTGTCCCCATCTTCACCCTTCGGGACGGACCGGGGCGCGGGCGGTGTGGTGACCGGGTGGCAGGGCGCGTACGGACCGGTGCCGCGCGCCCTGCCACCCTCGTTCAGGCCCCCAGCACCTTCTCCAGCGCCACCAGAGCCTGGGTGAGTTCCCCGGCGGTGATGGTGAGCGGCGGGGCGAGGCGGATCGTCGAGCCGTGGGTGTCCTTGACCAGGACGCCCTCCCGCATGAGGCGTTCACTGACCTCACGCCCGCTGCCGAGGGCCGGGTCGACGTCGACGCCCGCCCACAGCCCGCGCGAGCGGAAACCGACGACGCCCTTGCCGACCAGCGCGGACAGCCCGTCCCGCAGCACCGTGCCCAGTTCGGCCGCCCGCTTCTGGAACTCACCCGTCTCCAGAAGCTCGACGACCGCCGTGCCCACCGCCGCCGCCAGCGGGTTGCCGCCGAACGTCGACCCGTGCTCGCCGGGCCGCAGCACACCCAGCACATCCCGGCGCGCGACCACCGCCGACACCGGCACGATGCCGCCGCCGAGCGCCTTGCCGAGCAGCAGGACGTCGGGGACCACCGACTCGTGCTCGACGGCGAGCGTACGGCCCGTGCGGCCCAGCCCCGACTGGATCTCGTCCGCGATGAACAAGCAGCCCTTGCGGCGGGTCAGCTCACGTACGCCGGCCAGATAGCCGGCGTCCGGGATGACCACTCCGGCCTCGCCCTGGATCGGCTCGATCAGCACCGCCGCCGTCGTCTCGTCGACGGCCGCCTCCAGCGCGGCCAGGTCGTTGTACGGCACGATCCGGAAGCCCGGTGTGAAGGGGCCGAAGCCGGTGCGGGCGGTCTCGTCGGTGGAGAAGCTGACGATGGTCGTCGTACGGCCGTGGAAGTTCTCCGCCGCGACCACGATCGTCGCCCGGTCGGCGGGGACGCCCTTCACGTCGTACGCCCATTTGCGGGCCACCTTGATGCCGCTCTCCACGGCCTCGGCGCCCGTGTTCATGGGCAGCACCATGTCCAGGCCGGTGAGTGCGGCGAGCCGTTCGGCGAACTCGGCGAGCTTGTCGTTGTGGAAGGCGCGCGAGGTCAGCGTCAGCCGGTCGAGTTGGGCGTGGGCGGCCTCGATCAGGGCGGGGTGGCGGTGGCCGAAGTTGAGGGCCGAGTAGCCGGCCAGCATGTCGAGGTAGCGGCGGCCCTCGACGTCCTCCACCCAGGTGCCCTCGGCGCGGGCGACGACCACGGGCAGCGGGTGGTAGTTGTGCGCGAGGACCGGCTCCTCGGCGCGGATCAGGTCGGCGGAGGAACGGGTGCGGGCGGGCGCTGTCATGGGCGGATCTCCTGGGTGCAGCACTTGATGCCACCGCCGGCCTTCTGGAACTCGGAGAGGTCGACGGGGACGGGAACATAGCCGTGGTCGTCCAGCTTGGCGGCGAGGGACTCGGCCTGGGGCGCGATGAAGACATGGCGTCCGTCGGACACGGAGTTCAGCCCGAACGCCATCGCGTCGTCGCGGGTCGCGAGCACGGCGTCCGGGTACAGCCGCGCGAGGACCTCACGGCTGCCCGGCGAGAAGGCCTCCGGGTAGTACACGATGGTGTCCTCGTCGAGGACGAACAGCGCCGTGTCCAGGTGGTAGAAGTACGGGTCGACCAGCGTCAGGCTGATCACCGGGTGCCCGAAGAACTCCTGCGCCTCGCGGTGCGCCTCCCGCGTCGTCCGGAATCCGGTGCCGGCCAGGACGTACCGGCCCGTCCAGACCAGGTCTCCCTCGCCCTCGCAGACCGATTCCGGACGGTGGACGGCGAAGCCCGCCGCCTTGAACCACATGTCGTAGTGCGTGGACTCGGGGCGCCGCTCTGGTGCGTGGAAGAGCGAGCCGAAGACGCGGCCGTCCACGACGACCGCCGAGTTCGCGGCGAACACCATGTCCGGGAGACCGGGCACCGGCTCCACGGTGTCGACGGTGTGGCCGTGGGCCCGGTAGGTGCTGATCAGGGACTGCCACTGCTCCTGGGCCAGATCGACGTCCACACGGACGTCGGGATGCATCCAGGGGTTGATCGCGTACTGCACGGCGAAATGTCTGGGTTCACAGACGAGGAAGCGCCGCCGGCGCGGGACACGGCTTTCGGACACAGAGGGGTTCCTCCGCTTCCTGGGGTGTCGACTGGGGTTGACACCACGTTAGGAAGTGACCGATACGCCCGACAAGAAACAAAGCTTGCGTGTCCGCGCAGGAATGCTGCGTCTTTACGATCCTCAGCGCACGTCTCATGCGCCCTCGGGGGCGGGCTGGCTGGCGCCCGCCTCCGGACTCTCCGGGATCAGATGGGACAGCACCATCACACTGATCGTCTTCCGGATGAACGGCTCCGCACGGATCCGCTCCAGCACCTCCTCGAAGTGCTCCACATCCCGCGCCCGCACATGCAGCAGCGCGTCCGCACCGCCGGTCACCGTCATCGCCGCCGTGATCTCCGGATGGTTGCGCACCACCTCCGCCAGCCGCCGCGGCGGCGCCGCCCCCTCGCAGTACACCTCGACATACGCCTCCGTGCGCCAGCCCAGCGCCGACGGCTGCACCGTCGCCGTGAACCCGGTGATCACCCCCGTCTCCCGCAGCCGGTCCACCCGCCGCTTGACGGCCGTGGCGGACAGCCCGACAGCCGTCCCGATCTCGGCGAAACTGGTTCGCGCGTTGGCCATCAGCGCGGTGATGATCTTCCGGTCGAGGTCGTCGAAGGAATCGGCCCTGCTGTTCATGGCCGCACTGTATCCAGCGGAAACGTCCCCCCGAGCACGTGCGCAGGCGTACGAATTGCTCCTAGACTCCGGGTTCATGCTGCGCGCCCTCGCCGTCGACGACGAACGACCCTCGCTGGAGGAGTTGCTCTACCTCCTGAACGCGGATCCCCGGATCGGCACAGCCGAGGGCGCGAGCGACGCCACCGAGGCGCTGCGCCGCATCAACCGGGCCCTGGAATCGGGCCCGCACGGCCCCGAGGCCATCGACGTCGTCTTCCTCGACATCAACATGCCCGGCCTCGACGGACTCGACCTGGCCCGGCTGCTCACCGGCTTCGCCCAGCCGCCGCTCGTCGTGTTCGTCACCGCCCACGAGGACTTCGCCGTGCAGGCCTTCGACCTCAAGGCCGTGGACTACGTGCTCAAGCCCGTCCGCAAGGAACGGCTGGCCGAGGCGATCCGCCGCGCCGCCGAGCTGCGGGACAGCGCCCCGCAGCACATACCCGTGCACGAACCCGACCCCGACCACATACCCGTCGAGCTCGGCGGCGTGACCCGCTTCGTCGCCGTCGAGGACATCACCCACGTCGAGGCCCAGGGCGACTACGCCCGGCTGCACACCGACAAGGGCAGTCACCTCGTACGCATCCCGCTGTCCACCCTGGAGGAGCGCTGGCGCTCCCGCGGCTTCGTCCGCATCCACCGCCGCCATCTCGTCGCCCTGCGCCACATCGGCGAGCTCCGGCTGGACGCCGGCACCGTGAGCGTCGTGGTCGGCTCCGAGGAACTCCAGGTCAGCCGGCGCCACACCCGCGAACTGCGGGACCTGCTGATGAGGAGGCCGTAGCCGTGCCGAACCAGGACCCCGCCGAACGGCGCGTCGTCGTCACCGGCCCGCCGCGCCGTAGCCGCCCCACTTCCGGCTACTACCGCCCCCGCACCGAGATCGACGAACAGACCACCCTCGGCCACACCTACGTCCGCTCCCTGATGCGCACCCAGCTGCGCGCCGCCCTCGCCGTGTTCGCCGTCCTCGGACTCCTCATCGGCCCGCTGCCGCTGCTCTTCGTGACCGTGCCGGACGCCCACGGCGTCCAATGGGCCGTCCTCGGCTTCGGCATCTACGTCCCGCTCGTCCTGCTCGCCCGCTGGTATGTGGGGCGTGCCGAGCGCAACGAGCGGGACTTCGTGCGCCTCGTCGAAGACCGCTGAAGCCGCGGACCGATGAACTCGAGCTACGCCGTCCCCGCTGTCGCCCTCGTCGTCCTCGCGACGGTCTTCGTCGGCGCGTTCGGCCTGCGCATCTCCCGCACCACCTCCGACTTCTACGTCGCCTCCCGCACCGTCGGCCCCCGCCTCAACGCGGCCGCCATCAGCGGCGAGTACCTCTCCGCCGCGTCCTTCCTGGGCATCGCGGGCCTGGTCCTGGTGCAGGGCCCCGACATGCTCTGGTACCCCGTCGGCTACACGGCGGGCTATCTGGTGCTGCTGATCTTCGTCGCCGCCCCGCTGCGCCGCTCCGGCGCCTACACGCTGCCCGACTTCGCCGAGGCCCGCCTCGCCTCCCAGGCGGTACGGCGGCTCGCGGGCGCCTTCGTCGTCGGCGTCGGCTGGCTCTACCTGCTGCCCCAGCTCCAGGGCGCCGGACTGACGTTGACTGTCCTGACCGGAGCGCCGGACTACCTCGGCGGGCTGATCGTCGCGGTCGTCGTGGTCGCCACGGTCGCCGCCGGCGGCATGCGCAGCATCACCTTCGTGCAGGCCTTCCAGTACTGGCTCAAGCTCACCGCCCTGCTGGTCCCCGCCCTCTTCCTGGTCCTCGCCTGGCAGGGCGACGGATCACCGACCCGGGCCTTCGAGGAACCGGCCACCTTCCGCGAACAGCGCGTCGTCCGCGTCGACGACAGCCTCGACATGAAGCTGGACGCTCCGCTGACGGTCACGGTGAGTGGCACCGTCGACGGCCGCGCCCACGAGGACACCGAACTGCGGCTCCCCGCGGGCACCCACCACATCGACGCCGGCACCCGGCTGACCTTCGCCAAGGGCGCCCCCGTCCCCGAGGCCGACCGCGTCGGTGACGGCAGCCTGTCACCCTCGCAGGCCGAGAGCCGCGGCGAACGCCCGCTGTACGCGACGTACGGACTGATCCTCGCCACCTTCCTCGGCACCATGGGCCTGCCGCACGTCGTCGTCCGCTTCTACACCAGCCCGCACGGAGTCGCCGCCCGCCGCACCACCGTCGCCGTCCTGGGCCTGATCGGCGCCTTCTACCTGCTGCCCCCGGTCTACGGCGCCCTGGGCCGCCTGTACGCCCCCGAGCTCACCCTCACCGGCGACGCGGACGCCGCCGTACTGCTCCTGCCCGACCGCATGATCGGCGGCCTCGGTGGTGACCTGCTCGGCGCGCTGGTCGCCGGGGGAGCCTTCGCCGCGTTCCTGTCGACGGCGTCGGGACTGACGATGGCCGTGGCGGGCGTGCTCACCCAGGACGTGCTCCCGTCACGTGGCGTACGCCACTTCAGGCTCGGTACGGTCCTCGCGATGGCCGTACCCGTGGCCGCCAGCGTCCTGGTCGGCGGACTGCCGGTCGCCGACGCCGTCGGGCTGGCCTTCGCCGTGTCCGCGTCGTCGTTCTGCCCGCTGCTCGTGCTCGGGATCTGGTGGCGGCGGCTCACCCCGCCCGGTGCCGCCGCCGGAATGCTGGTGGGCGGCGGCTCCGCACTCGTCGCCGTCGCCGCGACCATGGCGGGCTTCCCGGGCAGCGGCGCCTTCCACGCCCTGCTCGCCTGGCCCGCCATCTGGTCGGTGCCGCTGGGCTTCCTCACCATGGTGCTGGTGTCCCTGGCCACACCGAGCCGGGTACCGGCGGGCACGGCGGCGATCCTGGCCCGGTTCCATCTGCCGGAGGAGCTGCGCACGGAGGTGAAGGCATGAGCGGATTCATCGCAGGTCTGTGCGTGGCGATCCTTCCGCTGCTGGCCGCCGGGTTCTGGCTCGGCCGCCGCACCGCGCGCCCCGAGAGCCTCGTCGGCCTCGGCACCCCGGTCGAGCACGCCACCTTCCAGACCCTGCACACCGCCTCCCTCGCCGCGCCCCCGCTGCGCGCGGGCCTGACCGAGGAGACCGCCCGCAAGTCGGCCCGCAGACTGCGCACGCTGCTCGGCACGGACGCGCTGTGCCTGGCGGACCAGAAGGAGGTGCTGGTCTGGGACGGGGTGGGCGGGCATCACCGGGCGGAGATCATGGACCGCCTCGCCGGCCCCCTGGAGTCGGGCCGGGGCGAGGCCTTCCCGCTGACCTGCGAGACGCCCGACTGCCCGGTCCGCTGGGCCGTCGTCGCCCCGCTCACCGTCGACGACCGGGTGCACGGAGCGCTCGTCGCCTGCGCGCCCCGGGAATCGGCGGTGCTCGTGCGCGCCGCCGGTGAGGTCGCCCGCTGGGTCTCCGTCCAGCTGGAGCTGGCCGACCTGGACCAGTCCCGCACCCGCCTGATCGAGGCCGAGATCAAGGCCCTGCGCGCCCAGATATCCCCCCACTTCATCTTCAACTCGCTCGCGGTGATCGCCTCGTTCGTGCGCACCGACCCCGAGCGCGCCCGCGAACTGCTCCTGGAATTCGCCGACTTCACCCGCTACTCGTTCCGCAGGCACGGCGATTTCACCACCCTCGCCGACGAGCTCCACGCCATCGACCACTACTTGGCGC
The DNA here is from genome assembly GCF_040656035.1 of Streptomyces sp. NPDC050211. Lineage (NCBI taxonomy): Bacteria > Bacillati > Actinomycetota > Actinomycetes > Kitasatosporales > Streptomycetaceae > Streptomyces > Streptomyces sp. NPDC050211. The sequence goes on along the minus strand of NZ_JBFALC010000020.1, from coordinate 59,465 downwards.
TCGTGCGGGCACGCTTCGGCGACCGCCTCTCCGTCACCCTCCAGATCGCCCCGGAGGTGCTGCCGGTCGCCCTGCCCTTCCTCTGCCTCCAGCCGCTCGTCGAGAACGCCGTGAAGCACGGGCTCGAAGGCAAGGCGGCCTCCGCGGGCAAGTGCCACATCAGCATCACCGCACAGGACGCCGGAGCCGAGGCGCTGGTCGTCATCGAGGACGACGGGGCCGGAATGGACCCCGTCGCCCTGCGCCGCATCCTCGCCGGCGAGGCCAGCCCGTCGGGCGGCATTGGCCTGTCCAACGTCGACGACCGGCTCCGCCAGGTGTACGGAGACGACTACGGCCTCGTCATCGAGACCGCCGTGGGAGCGGGCATGAAGGTGACCGCCCGGCTGCCGAAGTACCAGCCGGGCGTGCACTCGGCGAGTCGGCTGACCCGCCCCTGACGCTCACGTGCTCTTGGTGACGATCATTCCGAGGGTGATCAGCCCCAGTACGACCCAGCCGAACCACAGCCAGCCACTGCTGCCGAGCGCCACCGTATAGGCGGTCACCACGACCAGTCCGCCGACCGTGAGCACCCCCATCGCCTTGGTCGATCCGTCCGAAGAACCGGGCATCGCAACACCCTCCTCATGGTCCGTCCCCCCCCATGGTGCCCCCGTTCTGCCTCCGCACGGTGCACACGACGAAATGCGTTCCCGACTTCCATGGCCCGGCGCTCGTCCACGACCCCGCCAGATACACCGACGGATCGAAGCCGTAGTCCCGCGGCGGCACATCCCGCGCACACGCCGCATCCGACTCGGTACGCGCCTCCGTGAGCGTGACGTCGGCGCCCAGCCGGGTGAATCCGAGCACCATCTCGTCGTACGGACCCTCGCAGGAGACCAGTCGCGCAGCCCGGTTCGACGGTACGTCCAGACAGTCCCGCTTCTGCATCGTCGACGTGTCCGCGAACTCCGTCCCCACCTCGCGGTGCCCGCCCAGCGGCCCGTACACCGGCCCGTGCGCACCCAGCACCAGACAGGCGGTCCGCCCCCCGGCCGCCTCGAACCCCGCCCCGGACGGCACGACGGCAAGACTCCGGACGTCCGCGAGCTTCCCGCGGATCTCCTGCGTCCGCTCCTCACAGCGCGCAGCCCCCTCGACGGCAGCCTCCTTGGCGGACGCGGTCTCGACGAACGCCATCACCTGCCCGTCCGGCGCCCGGCCACCGCAGCCGGCGTCCACGGTCAGGCGCGGCGTGCCCTGGAACCGGGTCGCCGTGGGCCAGTCGGCGAGCACACAGTCACCGTCCTTCAGCGGCTCGGCCAGCCCTACGGCCGCTCCGTACGGCAGCCGGGTCCCGTCCGCGCCGCTGCCCGTCCGCTGGGCCATGGCGTACCAGACGCCGCTTCCCGCGAGCGCCAGCCCGAGCAGACCGGCGACGACGGCCCGAACGGCGTTCGGACGGGAACGTCGGCGCCTGCCGGGCGGCGCGAGGACAACGGGCCCGAACCCCTGAGGAGGAGGCTCCGGTGCGACGGCCCAGGGTGGCTGTGACCCGAGGTCGGTCTGAGTCCGCGCATACGGCTCGGCCTGCGGCGTCACGATCCGCGACAGCTCCGCCTCCGCCTCCGCCGCGGAGATCCGCTGCCCTGGATCCTTGACGAGCATCGCCTGGATCACCGGCCCGAGCGCACCCGCGCGCTCCGGTGGAGGCGGCTCCTCGGTCACCACCGCGGTGATCTCCGCGAGATGCGACTCCCGCTCGAACGGCCCCATCCCCTCGACCGCGTGATACAGCGTGCAGCCCAGCGAGAACAGATCGGCCGCCGGGGTCGGCGGCCCGCCCGTGGCCCGCTCCGGCGCCAGATACCCCGCCGTGCCGACCAGCACGGACGTCAGCGTGTACCGCGTCTCTCCCGCGTCCGGCTGCACCGAGATGCCGTAGTCGGTGAGCAGGACCCGGCCGTACGGCGACCCGGTGCGGTCCGGCGCCAGCAGGATGTTCGCCGGTTTCACATCCCGGTGCATCACGCCCCGCTCGTGCCCGGCGGTCAGCGCGTCCAGCACCGCGAGCCCGATCCGGGCGCCCTCCGCGGGGCCCAGCGGGCCGCGCCGGGTGACCAGGTCGCGCAGGTCGACCGCGCCGGGCACGTACTCCATGACGATCCACGGCAGCCCGTCGTGCTCCAGCACGTCGTGCACGGTCACCACATGCGGATGGCCACGCAGCCCCGCCGCGTGCCGGGCCTCCGCACGAGCGCGCGCCACCCGCGCCTCCCGCTCGTGCCCCGCCTCCGCCGGGTCACGGAACACGATCTCCTTGAGCGCGACCTCGCACGCCAGTCTCTGGTCGTGCGCGAGCCACACATGGCCCATACCGCCGCTGCCCAGCTGGTTCAGCAGCAGATAGCGGCCGGCGATGACCCGGCCCACTCCCGACGTCGGTGATCCTGAAGGCATCCGCTGACTCCCGGGTTCTGCGGGGTGCTACGTGGTGGCGCCGGAGGCGGGCGGGCCGGTGACCGGGGCGCGGCTCTCCGGGGTGCTGATCGCGGCCGCGCCGGCGACCGGAGCACTGCCTGCCGGTTCACCGGTCACCGGCTCGCTTGTCGCCGGTTCGCTGGTGGCGGGCGCGCTGCTGGTGGCCGGGGCGCTGGGCGGGGGTGCGCTGGTGGTCACCGGGGGAGCGCTGCTGGTCGCCGGGGGTGGGGCGCTGGGTGGTTCCGGGGGCGCACTCGTCAGGGGCGGGGGCTGGCTGCTCGGCGGAGGAGCGGCGGGCGGCGGCGTGCTCGTGGCAGGCGGCTGGGAACTGGTCGGCGGGCTCGACTCAGGCGCCGGAGAACTGGGCGTCGTACCGGACGACGGCGGCGAAGACGATGATCCCGAGCTGCCACCGGGCGATGAGGGCGGCATGCTGCCAGGCCCGTCGGTCGACGGGGAGGACCCGGATGCCGGGGGAGAGGTCGACCCACCGGCCCCACCCGGCCCGTCGGACCCGCCGGAGCCTCCCGACTCAGCCCCGTCCACACTCAGCACCACATACTCCCCGAACCTCAGCTCGGTCCCCGCGGGCGGATCCGACGCCGTGACCCGCGCACCGTCCGGCGGCAGTCCCGTCCCGTCGAAGGCGACCGCCAGCCCCTTGTCGGCCAGCCGCCGGCTCGCCTCGCCGAAGGTCGTCCCGGCGACGTCCGGCACCGCCCTCCGCTCCCGTGTGTCGAAGGCGCGGTCCTTCTCGCCCGCCGTGCCGATCGGACGGTTGATGCCCCGGCCGGGATCCGCCACGTCGACGAGGGCGATCCGCTCCAGCGCACGCGGCGCCGGCCGCACCGCCACGACGGCGGAACGGTCGAATCCGGCCCACTGCTCATTCCCGTCCTCGAACTCGACGGAAATCCGACTGCTGTCCCCATCAAAAGGCCGCAACGGATTTCCGCATGAGCACTTGACGGCGGGCTGCCCCCGCGAATCCACGAGAACCGCGATTCCCGCCTGGAGCAATGAGTCGAAGGGGACGGCCTTTCCCTTCTTGTAGTCATGGTTCTTCACGAGAGTGTCGTGACGCAGCAGAACTGGTGTGAGCCGGTCCAGATAGGCCGGAATCCCGTCCGTCGTGATGCCGAGCGCCCGCGCCCACGCCCGCGCCTTCTGCTCATTCGCGGGATCAGTGAGAAACCGTTCGAGTTTCTCGGCATCACAGATCGTCGGCTGCTTCGAACCCCCGTACAGCCCAGGCGTGTCGCCCTGCTGAAGGCTGCCCCGGGCCGACTGCGAACGTATCTGTGCGTCGCGCCCCAGCCCGCTGCCCTCGTCGAAGAAAGGAGCGAGCGACGGAACTCCCGCCGCGACCGCTTTCACCACGCGCAACGGCGTATCCGCGTCGCACGCGCTCAAAGACAGAACGAAAATCAACAGGACGGCAATCCTGCGCAAAGTCATCACCGCTCCCCCCGGCGGTTCCCCCTATGCGCTTCATGCTACTGAACGAAATGCCGGTCAGTGTCCCCGTGCGTTCAATGAGGCCAAATAGGCGTTGTACGCCTCGAGTTCCTTGTCGCCGTCCCGGTCGGCCGCCCGGTCCTTGCGCCGCGCCTGCCGCTGCTCACTGCTGTGCCACTGGAACAACAACGCGAGCAGCACCAGCACCGACGGGATCTCACTGAACGCCCAGGCGATTCCGCCGGCCGCGTTCTGGTCGGAGAGCGCGTCGATAGCGAGGGAGGCGGGCGGGTTCTTGAACGTCTCGACCATCGGCGTGGACGCCATCATCAACGCGATACCGAAGAACGCGTGGAACGGCATGCCCGCGAACAGCTCCAGCATCCGCATCAGATAACCGGGCCGGTTGGGTCCCGGGTCGACGCCGATGATCGGCCAGAAGAAGACGACCCCCGCGGCCAGGAAGTGCACCATCATCGCGATGTGCCCCGTCTTGGACCCCATCAGGAAGTCGAAGAGCGGCGTGAAGTACAGCGCGTACAGGCTCGCGATGAACAGCGGAATGGTGAAGGCCGGGTGCGTGATGATCTGCATGTACCGGCTGTGCAGCAGCGCCAGCAGCAGCTCGCGCGGCCCCTTGCGGCCCTTGCCGGCGACGGGCAGCGCCCGCAGCGCGAGCGTGATCGGGGCGCCGAGCAGGATCAGGATCGGCGACAGCATGCTGATCACCATGTGCTGCACCATGTGCACGCTGAACATCACCATGCCGTAGTCGTTCAGCTTGGTGCACATCACGAGCGCGATGGTCAGCACACCGGCGACGTACGAGATCGTCCGCCCCACCGGCCAGCTGTCACCGCGCTGCCGCAGCCGCACGACGCCGTACGCATACAGCGCGAGCCCCACCAGACAGGCGACGAGGAAGAACGGGTCGGCCGACCACTGAAGACCCCGCCCCAGCGTGAACGGCGGCAGATCCATGGTCATGCCGTGCCCGCTGTGATCCATTCCGACGGCTCCTGATTCGTGGGGGTTGTGCGTGTCTGTCCGCACACAGACTAGAACTGCCCCCGGCCGCTGCTGCGGCCGGGGGCAGACTCTTCAGTTCGCCACTACCTGAGCTAAAGCACGCACTCGGCTTCTTCGTAGCGCTCTGCGGGAACCGTCTTCAGCGTCTCGACGGCCTCCGCCAACGGCACCATCTCAATGTCGGTCCCACGAAGCGCCGTCATCTTCCCGAACTCCCCGCGGTGCACAGCCTCCACCGCATGCCACCCGAACCGAGTGGCGAGCACACGGTCGTACGCGGTCGGCGTCCCCCCGCGCTGCACATGCCCGAGAATCACCGGCCGGGCTTCCTTCCCCAGCCGCTCCTCCAGCTCGATCGACAGCTGACGGGCGATCCCGGCGAAGCGCTTATGGCCGTAGATGTCCTCGCCGCCCTCGTCGAAGGCCATGGAGCCCGGCTTCGGCTTGGCCCCCTCCGCCGCCACGACGATCGCGAACCGCTTTCCGGCCTGGAACCGCTCCCCGACGACCTTGGCCAACTCCTCGATGTCGAAGGGCCGTTCCGGTACGACGATGGCGTGGGCGCCGGCCGCCATGCCGGAGTGGAGCGCGATCCAGCCGGTGTTGCGGCCCATGACCTCGACCACGAGCACACGCTGGTGGGACTCGGCGGTGGTCTTGAGGCGGTCCAGCGCCTCGGTCGCCACGCCCACGGCCGTGTCGAAGCCGAAGGTGACGTCGGTGACGGCGATGTCGTTGTCGATGGTCTTGGGCACGCCGACGATGGGCAGGCCGCTGTCCGACATCAGCCGGGCGGCCTTCAGCGTGCCTTCGCCGCCGATCGGGATGACGGCGTCGAGACCGAGCTCCGCGACATGGCCCTTCGCCCGCTCCACACCGTCCCGCAGGTGGGACGGCTGGACGCGGGAGGAACCGAGGATCGTGCCGCCGCGAGCGAGGATGCCGCCCACCGCGTCGAGGTCGAGCTTGAGGTAGTCGCACTCCAGGAGGCCCTTCCAGCCGTCCCGGAAACCGATGACCTCGTCGCCGTGGTCGGCGACGGCACGGTGCACGACGGACCGGATGACGGCGTTCAGGCCGGGGCAGTCGCCTCCGGACGTGAGGACACCAATGCGCATAGCCCGAAATACCTTCTCAACGTGGGCCGGGGACCGGACCACGTTGTCCGGTTCGATCCCCGCCACCCTAGCGGGAGGAAGGGGCGGGGCCGAAGCGTGCGTCCGCCTGCTGGACGACCCCGCTCACCTGTGCGGACACAGCGTCAGACGGGCTGGTAAAGCCTGGCTGGAGCCCAGGTGTACAGGCAGCTCAGGCAGGCTGCTGCGCCGCCGCGATCCGCTCGCCCCGCAGCGCCTCGTACCACCGGTCGTCGGTCGGCGGCAGCGCGTTCACGTCGAGCGCCAGCTTCAGCAGCAGGTCGGCGATGAGCGGGTTCCGGGCCAGCACCGGACCGTGCATGTACGTGCCGAACACCGTGTCGTTGTACGCGCCCTCAGTGCCGTCTCCCGTGCCGTTGCCCTTGCCCAGCTTCACCTGGGCGAGGGGGCGGGCGGTGGGGCCGAGGTGGGTGACGCCCTGGTGGTTCTCGAAGCCGGTCAGCTGCGGCAGGCCGAGGCGCGGGTCGATGTCCCCGAGCACGTCGCCGACGCACCGCTCACCCTCACCGCGCACGGACACCACGTCCAGCAGCCCGAGACCGGGCTCGCGCTGGCCGAGGTCGTTGATGAACTCGTGGCCGAGGATCTGGTAGCCCGCGCACACCGAGAACACGATCGCGCCGTTGCCGACGGCGCGCTGCAGTCCGCCGTCCCGCCGCAGCCGCTCGGCCGCGAGCCGCTGCGGCCGGTCCTCGCCGCCGCCGATCAGGTAGATGTCGCCGGACGTCGGGATCGGCTGGTCGCTGCGGACGTCCAGGCGGGCCACGTCGAGGCCGCGCTGCCGGGCCCGGCGCTCCACGACCAGGACGTTGCCCTGGTCGCCGTATGTGCTGAGCAGGTCGGGATAGATCCAGACGACCCGCAGGCTGTTGTCGCTCACAAAAGTCCCCTGTGTGTCAGTTGCCGACGCGGCGGCGCAGGTCCTGGAAGGCGGTGTAGTTGGCGATGACCTCGATCCGGCCGGGCGGGCTCATCTGCACGGCCTGGTCGAGGTTCTCGCAGACCTGGAAGTGCTGGTTCGCGACCTCCAGACGGACCGCGAGGTCCAGCCTGCGGTCGCCGATGACGCAGATCGGGTGCCCGGTCAGCCGCGTGTAGTCCACGTCCCACAGCCAGGAGGTGTCGGTGCCGTCGGCGCCGCGCGCGTTCACGGAGAGGATCACCGGGGTGGGCGGCGGGTCGATGAGCGAGAACGTCTCCAGCCAGCCGGCCGGGTTCTTCGCGAGCAGCAGTCGCAGATCGCGCTCCATGAACTGCACCACGTCGTAGCGCCCGGCCACGGCCTGCACCTGGTACATCCGTTCCAGCGCGACCTGCGGCGGCACCCCGAACACGGCGGCGACGGCGGCCGACGAGGCGGCGTTGGCCTTGTTGGCCCGCCCCGGCAGCTGAAGGTGAATGGGCCAGGCGGAGCCGTGCGGGTCGAGTACGTGGTCGCCCGACAGCGCCCAGCTGGGCGTCGGCCGTCGGAAACCGCACTCACTGCAGAACCAGTCGTCGCCCGGCCGCTGCATCACGCCACCGCAGGACGGGCAGGACCAGGCGTCGTCCTTCCACATCTGACCGGCGGCGACCCAGATCACGTTGGGGGAGGAGGACGCGGCCCACACCACGAGCGGGTCGTCGGCGTTGGCGACGACCACGGCCTTGGAGCCCGCGAGCCCCTCCCGCCAGTTCTCGGCGAGCATCCGGGTCTCGGCGGCGCGGTCGAGCTGGTCGCGGGAGAGGTTGAGCAGGGCGATGCACTTCGGGTCGGTGTCCCGGGCCACCCCGGCGAGGTACTTCTCGTCGACCTCGATCACGCCGTACCGCGCGTCGGATCCACCGGCCAGCGCGGAGGTGATACCGGCGGGCATGTTGGCACCGAGCGCGTTCGAGACGACCGGGCCCGCGGCGCGCAGGGCCTCGGCGATCAGCCGGGTCGTCGTGGTCTTGCCGTTGGTCGCCGACACCAGGATCACGTCCAGGTTCTGGGCGAGCCGGGCGAGGAGGTCGGGGTCGAGCTTGAGTGCCACGCGGCCGCCGATCACCGAACCGCTCCCGCGCCCCGCGGCACGCGATGCCGCCGCGACCGCCTTGCCCGCGGTCACGGCCAGCTTGGCCCGCGGCGTGAGCGGGTCCGAGTTGCCTGCCATCAGTTCTCGATCCTCCTTGCGTACGCGCCGCGCCTCTGCCTGACGGCAACGTGGTGGTGGTCAGCCTATCGAGATCCATTCGCACTCCCGAATCGCCGTACCCTTGCGGCCATGCGAAACGGCTCCATTCCGGGCGCGCACGGGCGCGTCCGGCCCCTCACCCTGCATGGCGCTCCGCTGCTGCGTGAGCGATGCCACGAGGTGACCGACTTCGGCCCGGCCCTCACGGCCCTCGTCGAAGACCTGTTCGCCACGATGTACGCAGCCCAGGGAGTCGGCCTGGCAGCGAATCAGATCGGCGAGCCCTTGCGGGTGTTCGTCTACGACTGCCCGGACGACGAGGACGTACGGCACCTGGGACATGTCGTGAACCCGAGGCTGGTGGAGGCGGACGGCGTGGTGATCCGCGGCCCCGAGGGCTGCCTCTCCCTACCGGGCCTGGAGGCAGGGACGGAGCGATACGACCACGCGGTGGTCGAGGGCTTCACGATGACAGGAGAGCCGATCACGGTTCATGGCACGGGCTTCTTCGCACGCTGCCTGCAGCACGAGTGCGACCACCTGGAGGGCAAGGTCTACGCGGACCACTTGACGGGCTGGCGCCAAAGACGCCTGACGCGACAGGTGGCCCGAGCCTCTTGGCGCAGGGTCACTGGTACCACTTAGGGGCGCGGGGAACTGCGCGACCAGCCCCCACCAACCCGCAGCCGACACACAACCGTCAGAACCCAGGACCGCCCACTTTGTCCCCGGCCGCTGCCAAGCGCCCCCACAACAGGTCGGCCAAACTCCGCACCAACTCAGCCCGAGAACAAGGCCGTTCCCCCAGCCACCAGTCACCCGCAGCGTGCATCATCCCGACGATCCCATGCCCCCACACCCGAGCCAACTGCTGGCTCCCCGGCCCGAGATCCAGCCGGTCCTCGATGACCTGGGCCAACTCCTCGCCCATCCGCCGCAGCAGCGGCCCCGACTGAACGCCGACATCGAACCCGTGGTCACTCGCCGACCCCTCGGACGGATGCATCAGGAACCGGTACACCTGAGGACGCGCCTCGATCGCCGCGAGATACGTGTCGAGCGTGGCCTCGACCCGCTCCCGCCGGTCCGCCGGGGCGTCCAGCGCGGCCCGCAGGGAATCCAGCAGCGCATCGGTATGCCGCTTGGCAAGGGCTGCGTAAAGCCCGCCCTTGTCGCCGAAGTGCCGGTAGAGGATCGGCTTCGTGATGCCCGCCTCCGCCGCGATCGCGTTCATCGAGGCCTGCGGGCCGTCGCGCAGCACCACTCTGTCCGCGGCCTCCAGCAGCTCACGCCGACGGCGGTCGGCGGAGCGCTGCTGATCGGTCCGCTGTGTGGTGTCCATGTGATCTCCCCCTGCTCGATCGGTGACGCCTGCGCAAACTAACACTCATTACGCTCCTGACATCGAACTGGCTGCCGAGCCGTCAGGAGTTGACTTTTCCTACCGGTCGGTAACAGACTTCGGTTACCGCAAGTAACAGGATAGTGCGCCACTGCTGGAGGGGACATGGCCGAGTTCACCATGGAGCTCAACGACGAACAGAAGGAGGTCCGGGACTGGCTGCACGGTTTCGCCGCCGACGTCATCCGTCCCGCAGCCGCCGAATGGGACGAGCGTGAGGAGACTCCCTGGCCTGTCATCCAGGAGGCCGCCAAGGTCGGCATCTACTCCCTGGACTTCTACGCCCAGCAGTACTTCGACCCCACTGGCCTCGGCATCCCCATGGCCATGGAGGAGCTGTTCTGGGGCGACGCGGGCATCGCCCTGTCCATCGTCGGCACGGGCCTCGCCGCCGTCGGCGTCCTCGCCAACGGCACCGAGGAACAGATCGGCACCTGGATTCCCCAGATGTACGGCGATGCCAACGATGTCAAGGTCGCCGCGTTCTGCTCCTCCGAGCCTGACGCCGGCTCCGATGTGGCCTCCATGCGGACGCGTGCCGTGTACGACGAGGCCAAGGACGAGTGGGTGCTCAACGGTACGAAGACCTGGGCGACCAACGGCGGCATCGCCAACGTCCACGTCGTCGTCGCCGTCGTCGACCCGGACCTCGGCTCCAAGGGCCACGCCTCCTTCATCGTCCCGCCGAACACTCCTGGCCTGTCCCAGGGCCAGAAGTTCAAGAAGCACGGCATCCGCGCCTCGCACACCGCCGAGGTCGTCCTGGACAACGTGCGGGTTCCCGGCTCCTGCCTGCTGGGTGGGAAGGGGAAGCTGGACGAGCGGCTGGCGCGGGCGAAGGCCTCCGGCGGTGAGCGGGTGAGGAACGCGGCGATGGCGACGTTTGAGGCTTCGCGGCCGGCGGTGGGTGCGATGGCGGTGGGCACCGCTCGGGCCGCGTACGAGGTGGCCCTCGACTACGCCATGACGCGTGAGCAGTTCGGACGTCCGATCATCGACAATCAGGGTGTGGCTTTCCAGCTTGCGGACATGCGTACGTCCATTGATGCGGCGCGTCTACTCGTCTGGCGGGCCTCCTGGATGGCGGTCAACGGGAAGCCGTTCACCGCTGCCGAAGGCTCGATGTCGAAGCTGTTTGCGAGCGAGACGGCCAAGAAGGTCACCGGGCAGGCAATTCAGATCCTGGGCGGCAACGGATACACGCGGGAGTATCCGGTGGAGCGGATGCATCGCGATGCCGCGATTTACACGATCTTCGAGGGGACCAGTGAGATTCAGCGGCTGGTGATTGCTCGGACGATCTCGGGGATGTCCATTCGGTAGTACGCGGGCTGCGGGTCGTGGGGGCTGGTCGCGCAGTTCCCCGCGCCCCTGAGGTCGGTCACCTGTGCCGGAGTGGAGTTAGTTGCTCAATGTCGTACCGTCTCCGCAACTCCTCGATCGCCGCATGATCCGGCGGGCCCCCGTTCCCCAGGATCTCCAGCAGCTCCTCGAAATACCGCTCGTGGTCCGGCGGTGGGGACGCCTGGAAGAACATCTTGGCCTGGGTGTTCGTCGGGTTGGCGAAGGCGTGCGGGCAGCCGGGTGGGACGACGATGAGTGTGCCCGGGGTCGCGCGTACGACTCTGTTGCCCGAACTCGACTCCCACTTCTGCCAGTTGTCGGGGGTGCGGATGCGCGGCTCGAAGGCGAGTACGTCCAGCTCGCCTTCCAGGACGTAGAACAACTCCTCGCTGCGCGTGTGGACATGGGCGCCGACGTCGAAGCCCGGGGGGACGAGGACCTCGAAGGTGGAGGCCGTTCGGGAGTGCGTGCCGGTGACCTTGAAGGTCACGTGCTGGGCCGGTGTCTGGACGACCCGGCCGTGGCCCGGTGGTACGAGGAGTCCCTCCGTCGCCGTCATCGGTGTCTCACCAGGTGACCGGCAGGGCCTCGGGCCCGCGGATCAACGCGCCCTTTTTGAAGGGCACTTCCCGGGGCGGCACGGCGAGCTTCAGTCCCGGTACCCGGTCGAGGAGCGCGTCGACGAGGAGTTCGGACTCCAGCCGGGCCAGCATGCCGCCGGGGCAGTAGTGCGGGCCGAAGCCGAAGGAGACGTGGGGGTTGGGGTTGCGGGAGAAGTCGATCATTTCGGGCTGCGGGAAGACGTCCGGGTCGCGGTTGGCGGCGAGGTACGACACGTAGATCGCGTCGCCCGCCCGGATCCGTACGCCCTTGATGCCGACGTCCTCCATCGCGATCCGGGACAGCCCGACGGCGTTGCGGTGCGGGATGTAGCGCAGCAGTTCGTCGATGGCCTGGGGGCGGATCTCCGGCTCGGCGCGCAGCCGTGCGGCGAGGTCGGGGCGGGTCAGCAGGATGTAGAACATCTGCCCGCTGTTGTTGGTGACCGCCTCGCCGCCGATCTGGAGGAGCACCGCGAGTCCGACGGCCTCCTCCAGCGTCACCTCGCCCTTGCCGACCGCCGCGCCGAGCAGTGAGGTGACGTCCTCGCCGGTGCTGCCCTCGCGCATGCCGATGAGGTCGGCGAAGTAGGCGCCCATCTCGTTCTTGGCCTTCTCGCTGACGTCGGCGCCGTGCGAGGAGGACAGGATGAGCTGGGTCCAGGTGTGCATGCCGTGCCGGTCGGCGGCCGGGACGCCCATCAGCTCGCAGATCACGGCGATGGGGAAGGGGCTGAGCACCGTCTCGGTGAGGTCGGCGGGCGGGCCGTCCTGAAGGAGCTCGTCGACCAGCTCGTCCAGCATGCGGCGGGACTTCTCCCGCACCCGCTCCACGCCCTTCGCGGTGAACGCGGCAGCCACCGAGCGGCGCAGCCGGGTGTGGTCCGGCGGGTCCAGGAAGCCGACGGCGCCGCGGGCCGGGATGAAGTGCGGGGCGAGCCGGGTGACCTGCCGATCCATGACGGCCTCGCGGCTGAACCGGGGGTCGTTGGTCACCATGCGTACGTCGTCGTAGCGGGTGACCAGCCAGGCCCAGCCCTCGCCGTTGGGCAGCTGGATCCGGGTGACCGGGCCCTCGTCCATCAGCTGGCCGAGGATCGGGTCGAAGTCCACGCCCGACAGGTCGAGCGCCGGCCAGTGCCGGACGGGAGGAAGGGTTTCGGTGATCGTCTCTTCGGTCATCTCACGTCGTCTCGTCAGTTGCGGTGCCAGCGGCCCAGGGCCATCTCGGCGGTGATACCGGGACCGAACCCGGCGAGGAGCCCGCGCGCCTTGTGTTCGGCGCCGCCCTCCTCGAACAGCCGGCGCAGCGCGTCCAGGACGACGGCGCTGGCGATGTTGCCGTACTCGGTGAGCGTCGACCGGCTGAACCGGAACGCGTGCGGGTCGACCTGCAGAAACTTGCTGAGGTCGTCGAGTATTCGGGGCCCGCCCGCATGGACTATGTAGAAGTCCAGGTCGGCGGCGTCCCAGCCGTGCATGCCCGCGAGGTCCTGCAGCGCCGGGGCGAGCGGCTCCATGGTGGCCGGCACCCGCTTGTCCAGCAGGAAGTGGAATCCGGTGGCCCGGACGTCGTACATGATCCACTCTTCGGTCTTGGGGATCAGGTACGAGCCGTTGCGCTCCAGCGTGATCCCCTCGCCGCCGCGCCCGCGGACCGCCGCGGCGGCGATGCCGTCGCCGAACAGGCCGTTGGACAGCAGCGAGCCGACGCCGATGTCGGTGGGCTGGTAGCACAGCGAGCAGAACTCGCAGGCCACGATGAGCGCGTTGGCCTCGGGGTAGGCCGTGCAGAAGTCGTGCGCCCGGTTGATCGCCGCCCCGCCGGCCGCGCAGCCCAGCTGGGCTATGGGGATCTGGCGGGTGGTGCTGTCGAAGTCCATCTCGTTGATCAGCCAGGCCGTGAGCGAGGGCATCATGAAGCCCGTGCACGACACGTAGATGATCACGTCGATGTCGGTGGTGAGCAGCTCAGCGTCGTCGAGGGCCCGCTGTATGACCGCGGGGACCCGGGCCTTCGCCTCGGCCTCGTAGACCTTGTTGCGGTGCTCGAAGCCGGGGTGCTTCAGGGTCTCCTCGATCGGCTGCACGATGTGCCGGGTGCGTACGCCGGTGTTCTCGATCAGCCGGAGGGCCAGCGGCAGTTGGGGGTGGTCGGAGTGGCGGGAGCGAGCCAGCTCCAGCGTCTCCTCCATCGTGATCACGTGCTCTGGAACGGACACCGAGGGTCTGCACAAAGTCGCCATGAACCGTGCCTGCTTTCGCCTTCCGGAAGGCCTGCGCCCCCCGGTCAGAAGGTTGTGCATTCACGATCACCCGACGGGGCGACTATCTCGCGCCGGACTACTCCAAATTGGGGATCACTGGATTTGCCCAACGCCTACGGCGTGCCCCCGCTGCTGTGCGCGATACAGGCGACATCGATACGGTCGGCCAGCTTGGCCAGCTCGATCGTCAGCGCCGCCACCGTGTCCTCGTCCAGCTCCTCCTGCCCGGCCTCGACAAGGTGCAGCCATCGCGCACCCACCGTCCGCAACAACTTGCTGACGTCGGCGGCAGCCACCTGCAGGGTCCCGCGGTCGTCGACGATCAGAGGCAGAGTCACTTCGCGGTTCACAAAGGGGATCGTAGCCGCGGAACCCTCACGCTCCGTGCCATACGGTCGTGATGTTGCAGAACTCGCGGATTCCGTGCCCGGACAGCTCACGCCCGTACCCGGACCGCTTCACTCCGCCGAACGGGAACGCCGGGTGGGACGCCGTCATCCCGTTGACGTACACGCCACCCGCCTCCAGGTCCCGTACGAACCGGTCGACCTCGGCCCCGTCGCGCGTCCAGACGTTGGAACTCAGCCCGAACGACGAGTCGTTGGCGATGAGCACCGCCTCGTCCAGGTCACCCGCGCGATACAGCGTGGCCACCGGCCCGAACGCCTCCTCGCGGTGGATCCGCATCTCGCGGGTGATGCCGGTGAGGACGGTCGGCGGGTAGTACCAACCGGGCAGCTCGGGTCGCCGGAGCCGGTGGCCGCCGCACAACACCGCCGCACCGCTGCGCGTCGCGTCATCCACCAACTCCTCCAGGTCGGCCCGCCCCTGCTCGCTCGACAGCGGCCCGACGTCCGTGTCCTCCTCCATCGGGTCGCCGACCTTCAGCGCTTTCATGCTCGCGACGAACCGCTCGGCGAACGCGTCGTACACATCGGCGTGCACGATGAACCGCTTGGCGGCGATGCAGGACTGGCCGTTGTTCTGCACCCGTGCGGTGACCGCGACTTGGGCGGCCCGGTCGACGTCGGCGGAGGGCATGACGATGTACGGGTCGCTGCCGCCCAGCTCCAGCACCGTCTTCTTCACCATCTCCCCGGCGACGGACGCGACCGCGCGGCCGGCGGGCTCGCTGCCGGTGAGGGTGGCCGCCCGGACGCGCTCGTCGCGCAGGATGTCCTCGACCGCGTCGGCGCCGATGAGCAGGGTCTGGAAGCAGCCCTCGGGGAAGCCCGCGCGGTGGAACAGATCCTCCAGGTAGAGGGCGGTCTGCGGGACGTTCGAGGCGTGTTTGAGGAGGCCGACGTTGCCCGCCATCAGTGCGGGCGCGGCGAAGCGGATGACCTGCCAGAGCGGGAAGTTCCACGGCATGACCGCGAGCACCGGGCCCAGCGGCCGGTAGCGGACGAGGACGCGGGAGGCGCCGGAGTCCCGCACGTCGGAGTCGGCGGGTTCCTCGTCGGCGAGGAGCCCGGCCGCGTGGTCGGCGTACCAGCGCATCGCCTTGGCGCACTTCGCGGCCTCCGCGCGGGCCTGCTTGACCGGCTTGCCCATCTCGGTGGTCATGACACGGCCGATGTCCTGCTGGTCCTCCTCGAGGAGATCGGCGGCCCGGCGCAGCAGCAGGGCGCGCTCGGCGAAGCCGGTCGCCCGATAGGTGCGGAACGTGGCTTCGGCGAGCTGGAGCCTGCGTTCCAGTTCTTCGGCGCCCATGGCCTCGTACGTCTTGAGCGTCTCGCCGTTCGCCGGGTTCACCGTCGCGATGGGCATGGCTGACCTCCTGAGGGCGGCTTTGGTTCGACCTTCCCGCGCGCCGCCGGGGACCGCAACGCGTAGGCCGCTGTTCAGCCCGAGTGCTCCGCCAGCCGGTCGAGAAACGCGGTCTGCGCCTTCACGATCAGGGCCCGGGCGCGGTCGAGCCCGAACCACTCCACCCGGTCCAGCTCGGGGAACTCCTGGGTCTGCCCGGACCTCGGCGGCCACTCCATCCGGAAGGTGCCGGGGACGACGGCAGCCGGGTCGAGGTCGGCCTCCACCGCCCATACGGTGACGATCTTGCCGCCCGTCTGCCGGACCTCGCCGAGGTCGATCGCCTCACCGTCGGGCGGCGGCAGCCCCAGCTCCTCCTGGAACTCGCGGCGGGCGGCGTCCCAGGCGGGCTCGTCGGGTTCGTACTCGCCCTTGGGCACGGTCCACGCCCCTTCGTCACGGCGCGCGAAGAACGGGCCGCCCATATGCCCGAGCAACACCTCCACACCTCGGTCCGTGTGGCGGAACAACAGCAGGCCGGCGCTCGTCCTCATGGCGTCACCTCGGGATGTGCGGCCAGCAGCGTCTCCACCGTGTCGGCCTCCTCCGGCCGCTTGTCCTCGCGGTAGCGGACCACGCGGGCGAAGCGGAGGGTGACGCCGGCCGGGTAGCGGGTGGACTTCTGCAGACCGTCGTAGGCGATCTCGACGACGAGTTCCGGGCGTACGGTCACGACCCAGCCGTTGTCCTCGACGGCCAGCTCCTGGAGACGCTCCGTCTGCCAGGTCAGCATCGCGTCGGTTAGACCCTTGAAGGTCTTGCCGAGCATGGCGAAGGAGCCGTCGGGCTTGCGCGCGCCCAGGTGGAGGTTGGAGAGCTTGCCGGTGCGGCGGCCGTGGCCCCACTCGGCGGCCAGGACGACGAGGTCGAGCGTGTGCACCGGCTTGACCTTCAGCCAGGACGCGCCGCGCCGGCCCGCGCTGTAGGGGGCGTCGAGGGCCTTGGCGACGATGCCCTCGTGGCCGCGTTTCAGGGTCTCGGCGAGGAAGGCGTCCGCCGCGTCGATGTCGTCGGGTCCGTCGACGAGCGTCCGGCGCACCCGCATCGGCTCGGGCACCAGCCGGGCCAGCTCCGCGTGCCGCTCGGCGAACGGCAGGTCGAGCAGGTCGCGGTCGCCGACGGACAGCGCGTCGAAGAAGACGGGGGAGACGGGGACCTCCTTGGCCGCCGTCGCCACGTCCACGCGGGAGCCGACGCGCCCGGCGGTCTCCTGGAAGGAACGGGGCCGTCCGTCCGCGCCGAAGGAGATCACCTCACCGTCCAGGATGAAGCGCTCGCCGTTCAACTCCAGGGCCGCCGAGGTCAGTTCGGGCAGCCGGTCGGTGATGTCGTCGAGGGTGCGGGTGTAGATCCGTACGGTGTCGCCGTCCCGGTGCACCTGGACGCGGATGCCGTCGAGCTTCTCCTCGACCGCGCATGCGCCGAGCTTGTCGACCGCCTCGGCCACCGAGGACGCGCTGTGCGCCAGCATCGGCAGGACCGGGCGGCCGACGGTGAGCCGGAAGCGGTCCAGTGACGCCGGACCGTCCGCGAGCAGCGCCTGGGCGACGGTCTGGAGGGACCCGGCCAGCATCACCGCCCGCCGTACGTCCGCCGGCGGCGCCCCCGTCGCCACCGCGAGGCCCTCGACCGCCACCGCGTCCAGCGCGCCCTGCCGTACCTCACCGGTGATCAGCCCGAGCAGGAAGCGCTGCTCGTCCTCGGTGGCCGCGCCCATCAACTCGCCCACCAGCCGGGCCCGTTCCGCCTGCGAACCGGGCCCGGAAACCTTGCCCAGCTCGCTGAGCAGGGCGTCCACCTCGCGCACGCTCAGGGTCGGCTCGGCGGCCGGGGCGACCGGGCGGCTCAGCGCCTTCCAGCCGACGCCGAGCCGCCCCTGCGGCAGCCTTCCCGCCAGATACGGGATCACGATCGGCACGTCGTCCGCCTCCGCGTCCCGGAACAGCTCCGCGAGCAGCGCGATCTTCCGGGAGCGCGCCGAGGTGGCGGCGACCTCGCGGGACACGTGGGCCAGGCGGGTCAGCAGCATGCAGCCCATGTTGCAACGGGCTCCGTCGGTATACACCCCGACAAACGGGTTGTCGTTCGTCTGCGGGTTTGTTGTGGCTGGTCGCGCAGTTCCCCGCGCCCCTTAGGGCGCTGCATCGAGGTCGGCCATGAGCAGCTCCCCGTTGATCGTGGCGCCCGCACGGTAGCCGCCGCTCGCCGCGTTCACGACCTGCTCGCCGAAGCCCATCGCATTGCCCGCGGCCCACACGCCCGGCACGGTCGTCAGCCCCGTCCAGTCGACCACGGGATAGGAGCCGAAGGGGGTCTCGTTCATCTCGGCGCCGAGCTTCTCCAGCAGGCCGGTCTGCGGGATCGCGCGCGGTGCGACGAACAGCGCCTGGCGGTCGTACGTCGAACCGTCCGCAAGGCGTACGCCCGTCAGTCGGTCGTTCTCGACCAGCAGTCCCGCGACCTCGCCCGGGATGACGTGCACACCGGCCGCGGCCAGTCTGCGCAGGTCGTCGTCGGACAGTTCGTCCTCGGTGACCTTGTGCAGGAAGAAGGTCACGTCCTTGGACCACTGGGAGACGATCAGGGCCTGGTGCACGCTCATCGGGCTGGTCGCCAGCACGCCGAAGGCCTGGTCGCGTACCTCCCAGCCGTGGCAGTACGGGCAGTGCAGCACATCGCGGCCGAAGCGGTCGGCGACGCCGGGGACGTCCGGCAGCTCGTCCTTGAGGCCGGTGGTGACGACGAGACGGCGGGCACGCACCGTGCGTCCGCTCGCGAGCTCGACCGTGAAGTCGTCGGCCTTGGTGACGTCCACGGCTGTGTCACGGACCAGCTCGACTCCGTACCGGGCGATCTCCTCGCGGCCGATCGCGAGGAACTCGGCGGGGGACATGCCGTCGCGGGACAGATAGCCCTGCATGTGCGCGGCGGGGGCGTTGCGTGGCTCGCCCGCGTCGACCACCAGCGTGTGGCGCCGGGCCCGGCCCAGGACGAGCGCGGCGGACAGGCCCGCCGCGCCGCCGCCGATGACGACCACTTCGTATGTGTCGCTGTATGTCTCGGTCATGGTGACCACCTCCACGCCAGACGGTCGCGCCACCACTGCCACATTGACAAACGCATTTGCCGAAACTGCAATGGACTCCATGAGTGACGACGACATGGACGAGGTGCTCGCGGAGGTCGGTCCGCGGCTGCGGCGGATCCGCAAGGAGCGGGGCGCCACGCTGGCGGGGCTCTCCGAGGCGACCGGTATCTCGGTGAGCACGCTCTCCCGGCTGGAGTCAGGGCTGCGCAAGCCCAGCCTGGAGCTGCTGCTGCCGATCGCGCGGGCGCACGAGGTGGCGCTGGACGAGCTGGTGGGCGCGCCCGCGGTGCGCGATCCGCGGGTGCGGGCCGAGCCGATCAGGAGGCACGGACGTACGTACTGGCCGCTGACGCGCCAGCCCGGCGGCCTGCAGGCCTTCAAGGTGCTGGTGCCGCAGGAGGAGGCGGAGCCGGTGGAGCCGCGGACCCATGAGGGCTATGAGTGGCTGTATGTGATGTCGGGGCGGCTGCGGATGGTCCTGGGCGATCACGACATCGTGCTGAACGCGGGGGAGGCCGCCGAGTTCGATACGCGGGTGCCGCACTGGTTCGGGTCGACGGGGGAGGGGCCGGTGGAGTTCCTCAGTCTGTTCGGGCCGCAGGGGGAGCGGATGCATGTGCGGGCGCGGCCGAAGCGGGCGTGACGGACGCGACTGTTCCCTGATCGGCAAGCGACCGCTTAGTATGCGGGGGACCTGGTCGGACGAAGCAGTCTGTGGAGGCCCCGCATGCAGGCATGGCAAGTGCACGAGATCGGTGAGCCGGGCGAGGTGATGCGGCTGGCGGACGTGGAGCGGCCGACGCCCGGCGACGGCCAGGTCCTGCTGAAGGTGCGTGCTGCCAACATCAACTTCCCGGATGCCCTGATGTGCCGGGGCCAGTACCAGGTCAAGCCGCCGCTGCCGTTCACGCCGGGCGTCGAGATCTGCGGCGAGACCGAGGACGGGCGCCGGGTGATCGCCAACCCCGCCCTGCCGTACGGCGGCTTCGCCGAGTACGCCGTCGCGGATGCGGCGGCCGTGCTGCCCGCGCCCGATTCTCTGGACGACGCCGAGGCCGCCGCGCTGCACATCGGCTACCAGACGGGCTGGTTCGGTCTGCACCGGCGGGCCCGGCTGGAGGCCGGCGAGACGCTGCTCGTCCACGCTGCCGCAGGAGGGGTCGGCAGCGCGGCCGTGCAGCTCGGGAAGGCGGCCGGGGCCACCGTCATCGGAGTCGTGGGCGGCGCCGAAAAGGCGGCTGTCGCCCGGGGGTTGGGCTGCGATGTCGTCGTCGACCGCCGTGCCGAGGACGTCGTCGCCGCCGTGAAGGAGGCCACCGGTGGCCGGGGCGCCGACGTGATCTACGACCCGGTCGGCGGCGCGGCCTACACCCAGTCCGCCAAGGTCGTCGCCTTCGAGGGACGGATCGTGGTCGTCGGCTTCGCCAGCGGGACGATCCCCAGCCCGGGCCTCAACCACGCGCTGGTGAAGAACTACGCCATCCTCGGCCTGCACTGGGGCCTGTACAACACCAAGAACCCGAAGCTGGTCCAGCACTGCCACGAGCAGCTCACCGAGCTGGCCGCGCGGGGCGCGATCAAGCCGCTGGTGAGCGAGCGGGTGCCGCTGGCGGGGGCCGCGGCGGCGGTGCAGCGGGTCGCCGACGGGGCCACGACGGGCCGGGTCGCCGTCGTTCCCTCCCTGGAGCCCTCGCTGGAGAACGGAGCTGCCGCATGACCGACGCCGCAGAACTGCGCAGCCGCACACGCGAGTTGCTGGCCGCGCACCCGCCCGCCGACACGGAACGCATCGACTTCCTCAAGGCTCGCTTCGACGCCGGACTCGCCTGGGTGCACTACCCGGAGGGCCTCGGCGGACTCGGTGCGCCGCGTTCCCTCCAGGCCGTCGTGGACGCCGAGTTGGAGGCGGCGGGCGCCCCCGACAACGACCCGCGGCGCATCGGTATCGGCCTCGGGATGGCGGCGCCGACGATCCTGAAGTACGGCACCGAGGAGCAGAAGCAGCAGTTCCTCAGGCCGCTGTGGGTGGGCGAGGAAGTCTGGTGCCAGCTGTTCAGCGAGCCGGGCGCCGGATCCGACCTGGCCGCGCTCGGCACGCGAGCCGTCAGGGAAGGCGATGACTGGGTCGTCAACGGGCAGAAGGTGTGGACCTCCAGCGCCCATCTCGCCCGCTGGGCCATCCTCATCGCCCGCACCGACCCGGACCTGCCCAAGCACGCGGGCATCACGTACTTCATCTGCGACATGACCGACCCGGGCGTCGAGGTCAGGCCGCTGCGCCAGATCACCGGCGAGGCCGAGTTCAACGAGGTGTTCCTCACCGACGTCCGCATCCCGGACGCGCACCGCCTCGGCGCGGTCGGCGACGGCTGGAAGGTCGCGCAGACGACGCTGATGAACGAGCGCGTCTCCATCGGCGGCATGCGCATCCCGCGCGAGGGCGGCATGATCGGGCCGATCGCGAAGACCTGGCGCGAACGCCCCGAACTGCGCACCCACGACCTCCACCAGCGCCTGCTGAAGCTCTGGGTCGAGGCCGAGGTCGCCCGCCTCACCGGCGAACGCCTGCGCCAGCAACTCGTCGCGGGCCAGCCCGGCTACGAGGGCTCCGGCATGAAACTGTCCTTCGCCCGCCTCAACCAGGAGATCAGCGGCCTGGAGGTCGAACTCCTCGGCGAGGAGGGCCTGTTGTACGACGACTGGACCATGCGCCGCCCGGAACTGGTCGACTTCACCGGCCGTGACGCCGGCTACCGCTACCTCCGCTCCAAGGGCAACAGCATCGAGGGCGGGACCAGCGAGGTCCTGCTGAACATCGTCGCCGAGCGCGTCCTGGGCCTGCCCGCGGAGCCGCGCACCGACAAGGACGTCGCGTGGAAGGACCTGGCCCGATGACCGCACAGCGTGACCTGCTGTACTCGGAGGAGGAAGAGGCGCTGCGCGCAGCCGTCCGTGACCTGCTCACCGACCACTGCGACGCGGCGGGCGTGATCACCCGCACCGAGTCCGAGGCCCCGCACGACCTCTCCCTGTGGAAGTCCCTCGCCGACGGCATGGGACTCGCGGGCCTGCTCGTCCCCGAGGCGCAGGGCGGCCAGGGCGCCACCCACCGCGAAGTCGCCGTCGTCCTGGAGGAGTTGGGGCGGTCCGTCGCCCCCGTGCCGTATCTGACGAGCGCCGTGGTCGCCACGGAGGCCCTGCTGGCCTGCGACGCCGGCGACCTGCTCGCCGAGCTGGCGTCCGGGCGGCGGATCGGCGTCCTCGCCGTCGCCCTGAACGTCGCTCCGGACGGCGCCTTCAAGGCCGTACGACAGGAAGACGGCGCCCTGCACGGCGAGTTGACCGGCATCGCTGACGCGTCGGCTGCAGACGTGCTGCTCGTGCCCGCGGACGACGGTGGGCTGTACGCCGTGGACGCCGATGCCGTCACCGTCGTACCGCAGGTGTCGCTGGACCTGACGCGGCCGGTGGCGCGCGTTGTGCTGGAGGGCGCTCGCGGGCGTCGGCTGGGCGATGCCGAACCCGCCGTACGACGCGCTCTGCGGGCCGGAGCCGGGCTGCTCGCGTCCGAGCAACTCGGGCTCGCCGACTGGGCGTTGACCGAGACGGTCCGGTATCTCAAGGAGCGCAAGCAGTTCAACCGGCCCCTTGGCGGGTTCCAGGCGATCAAGCACCGGCTCGCGCAGCTGTGGCTGGAGGTCGTCAACCTGCGCGCTGCCGCCCGGAACGCGGCGGACGCGCTCGCCACCGGCGAGGACGCCGAGGTGGCGGTCGCCGTCGCGCAGGCCTATGCGGCGGGCGTCGCCGTCCACGCCGCCGAGGAGGCGGTGCAGTTGCACGGCGGTCTCGGGATGACCTGGGAGCACCCGGTGCATCTGTATCTGAAGCGAGCCAAGGCGGACTCGATCGCGTACGGCACCGCGGGCGGCCACCGTGCCGCGCTCGCCGAACTGGTCGACCTACGCGCCCCCTGACGTACACCTGGGAGTAGACCGAGAGAAGCCCGTCCCACCAGGGGCGGGCTTTTCGGTGTGTCTTCGGCCAAGGAAGTGAACTCACGGCGGCAGTCCGGCCAACTCACTTTCTCAGGCGGTTTCTTGGGCCCCCCACGAACGCATACTCGCTGAGGTTTCACTTCAGAACACCTCGGGGAGAGAGCATGGCCCACACCACCCGTCGCAGAGTCCTCACCCTCGGCGCCGCCCTCGCGGGCGCGGTCGTGGTGCCCGCCTCGCAGGCACTGGCGGGCGAGCAGAAGAAGCACCCGCGCCCGCTCTGGCGCGCCCACGCACACAACGACTACGAGCACCCCCGTCCCCTCCTCGACGCCCTCGACCACCGCTTCGGCAGCGTCGAGGCCGACATCTGGCTCGTCGGCGACCAGCTCCTCGTCGCGCACGACCAGGTGGACCTCGACCCCGCGCGCACCCTCGAATCCCTCTACCTGAACACGCTCGCGTCCCGCGTGAAGGCCAACCACGGTTCCGTCTACCGGGGATACCGCGGCTCGCTCCAGCTGCTCATCGACATCAAGACCGAGGGCTCCTCGACGTACCTCGAGCTCGACCGGCACCTGCGGCGCTACAAGGGCCTGTTCACCACGTACGCGCACGGCCGGGTGTACCCCGGTCCCGTCACCGCGGTGATCTCCGGCGACCGCGCGGCCCGCGTCCCCATGGAGGCCCAGACCGTCCGCCGGGCCTTCTACGACGGCCGGCTCACCGACCTCGGCACCTCCGCACCCGCCTCCTTCGTCCCGCTGATCAGCGACAACTGGACGCGCAACTTCACCTGGCTCGGGGTCGGTGAATTCCCCGCAGCCGAGCGGCAGAAGCTGCACACCATCGTCCAGGCCGCGCACGCCCGCGGGCAGAAGGTCCGCTTCTGGGCCACCCCGGACATCGCGGGCCCCGCCCGGGACGCCCTGTGGACGGAACTCCTCGCCGCCGACGTCGACTACCTCAACACCGACGACCTGATCGGCCTGGAAGCCTTCCTGGACGCACACCGGTCGGCCTAGACACCACACGTTCGGCGGACACGCCAGCCGCCCGGACGAACCCTCCGCTACGCCACACTCGTGGCCGAACGCCGCGAAGCGGACGTGGCGGAGGAGGTTTTCGATGGCCGTGTCCATCTCTGTGGTGCTGTTGCTGTTGGTTCTGGCGGTGATCTTCCTGCGGCACGGCGGGCTGAAGCCCAGCCATGCGATCGTCTGCGCGCTGCTCGGGTTCTACATGGCGAGCTCGAGCATGGCGCCGACCATCGAGAGCGGCCTCACGGCGACCGCGGACATCGTCAGTAGTCTGAGACCGTGAGGCCACCGCGGCGGTCAGCCGGCCGAGAAGACCCCGATGCCGTTCGGGACGGGGCGTTCCGCACCGCCGGAGGGATGGTTGCGTACGGTCACGGCGGCCGCGCCCGGCGCGCGGGCGACCAGCGTCGTTGACCCGCCGCCGTCCAGGTTGAACGCGTCGACCGAGCCCAACTTCCGCATGGCGTCGGCGACTTCCGCGACCGTCAGGCCCGTGCGGTACTCGGCGGCGCCGTCCAGCGCGAGCAGAATCACCCGCCGCCCGCCGTCCGCGATGCCCACGGCCGTGCGCACCGCCGCGGTCCTGTTGTCCAGTCCGGGCAACGGCTGTCCGTCCGTCAAGACCGGGAAGCCGCCCAGGGCGAAGCTGAACGGTTTCCGGGACCCGGCCGGCACCAGCTTGTGCTGCACCGTGACGCGCTCCCCCTTGGACAGCTTCCGCAGCTGCTGCGCCCCCGCCTCCCGGCCGACCAGCACGGTGGTGTCCTTGGCGATGGTGCCGCTGCCCGGGGAGTCGGCGGTCGACACCACGCGTCCCCCGCGGACCGTCACCTCGTATGTGTCGGTACTGCATGGCGCGGCCCGGTTGGTGTCCGTGCCGCACGTCGCGCGCACCCGGGAGACGCTGCCCCACTTGGCGGTGTAGGCGCCGACCGAGCCCACCGGCAGCGCGTACTGATTGAGCCCGCCGAGCGGCACCTTCCCGTCGGGCGTGCCGATCGACCCGGTCAGGGAGAGGCTGTCCAGCCGGGCCCGCCGGTCGTCGCCGACTCCGAACACGTCCTTCGTGCTCGTGCCGGGCGGCAGCGCGGGTCCGAAGCGCTGGCCGTTGGGCACCGCGGCGCTCAGGGCGCGGCCCTTGGCGATTGCCGGTCCCACGCTCGCGCCGGTCGCCTGCACGCCGGGGTGCTGGGTCTCGGTGAGGTTGAAGAAGTCGCCGTTGACGCCCCCCACGGCGCCCTGGGCGTCGGCCAGCCGGGACACAGTCCCGCGGGCGGCCACCGCCCCCGGAGACAGCAGTCCGAGCCGGACCTTCGGATTGCGCAGGTCGACGCTGAGCACATGCGCCCGCGTCAGACCCTTGGACGCCTGGATGTCGAACTGCTCGTAGGTGACACCCGGCGCGATCCGCGTGCCGCCCTCAACGGCGCCGGCCGGTGCCGCCCCCACCAGGGCCGCACCGGCCAGCGCGCCGAATGCCGTGAGAAGCGTGAGAACCGTTCTGCCTGCTCCGAACCGTTTCTGACGACGCGTCACCGTGCCCCCTGAGGTCTCGTCACATGTCGTGGAACTCAGGGGAATTGGAACAGAGGGCGGTGACCGCCGGGGTGCCTAAGCGCCGACTACGCGCGAACGGATCAGAAAACGCACCCCCTCGGGTGCCTCCAGGGAGAAGCCGCTGCCCCGGCCCTCGACGACGTCGACGATCAGCCGGGTGTGGCTCCACACCTCGTACTGACTCCTCGACATCCAGAAGCCCACCAGCTCCTCGACCCCGTCCACCGCCAGCTCCGCCAGCAGCACGTCCGAGCCGCCGGTACGGAACTCGCCCTCCGGGTAACACATGGGCGCACTGCCGTCGCAGCAGCCGCCGGACTGATGGAACATCAGCGGACCGTGCGCCTGCCGCAGCCGACGCAACAGATCGGCGGCCGCGGGCGTGAGCTGGACACGCGGGGTCTCTTCATCCATGCCGACAGCGCAGCACGCGGGAGGTTGCGAGAGGGTTGCAGGGGCCGGCGACCTGTGTGCCGGCCCCTGCCCTTCCGTACCGCTACACGATCTCCACGAGCAGGTCTCCGCCCTCCACCTGCTGGATGCGGTTGATGGCCAGCCGCGTGACCCGGCCCGCCGTCGGCGCGGTGATGGCGGCCTCCATCTTCATCGCCTCGATGGTGGCCACGGTGACGCCGGCCTCCACCACGTCGCCCTCGGCGACCGCGAGCGTCACCACGCCCGCGAACGGCGCCGCGACATGCCCGGGGTTGGTCCGGTCGGCCTTCTCGGTGACCGGGGCGTCCGAGGCGGCGGCCACGTCGCGGACCTGGATCGGCCGCAGCTGGCCGTTCAGGCCGGCCATGACGGTGCGCATGCCGCGTTCGTCGGCCTCGCCGATGGCCTGGAGCTCGATGAGCAGGCGTACGCCGGGCTCCAGATCGACGGCGTATTCCTTGCCGGGGCGCAGACCGTAGAAGAAGTGCCTGCTGTCCAGGACGCTGGTGTCGCCGAACGACTGACGATGCGTCTCGAACTCGCGCGTCGGGCCCGGGAAGAGCAGCCGGTTGAGGGTGGCGCGGCGGGACTTCTCCAGGCCGTCGCGGTCCTCAGTGGTCAGCTCCTGTACGGGCCGTGCGTCGGCGCGTCCCTGGAGCGCCTTGGTGCGGAACGGCTCCGGCCAGCCGCCCGGCGGGGTCCCCAGCTCGCCGCGCAGGAAGCCGATGACCGAGTCGGGGATGTCGAACCGGTCGGGCGTCGCCTCGAAGTCCTCCGGTGTCACACCGGCTCCCACCAGGTGCAGGGCCAGGTCGCCGACCACCTTCGACGAGGGAGTGACCTTCACCAGCCGGCCGAGGATGCGGTCGGCGGCGGCGTACATCGCCTCGATGTCCTCGAAGCGGTCGCCGAGGCCGAGCGCGACGGCCTGGGTGCGCAGGTTGGACAGCTGACCGCCGGGGATCTCGTGGTGGTAGACGCGCCCGGTGGGGGAGGCGAGGCCCGCCTCGAACGGCGCGTACACACGGCGGACGCTCTCCCAGTACGGCTCCAGGTCCCCGACGGCCTGGAGGTCCAGGCCCGTCGGGCGTTCGGAGTGGTCGGTGGCGGCGACGATCGCGGACAGGGACGGCTGCGACGTCGTACCCGCCATCGAGGCCACCGCCCCGTCCACCGCGTCCACGCCCGCCTGGGCCGCCGCGAGGTAGGTGGCGAGCTGGCCGCCCGCCGTGTCATGGGTGTGCAGATGGACCGGCAGGCCGAACTCGCGGCGCAGCGCCGAGACGAGGGTCGAGGCGGCGGGCGCGCGCAGCAGGCCCGCCATGTCCTTGACGGCCAGGACGTGGGCGCCCGCCTCGACGATCTGCTCGGCGAGGTGCAGATAGTAGTCGAGGGTGTAGAGCCGCTCGGAGGGGTCGGACAGGTCCGCGGTGTAGCAGAGCGCGACCTCGGCGATCGCGGTCCCCGTCTCGCGTACGGCGTCGATGGCCGGGCGCATCTGGCCGACGTCGTTGAGCGCGTCGAAGATGCGGAAGATGTCGATACCGGTGGCCGCGGCCTCCTGCACGAACGCGTCGGTCACCTCGGTGGGGTACGGGGTGTAGCCGACGGTGTTCCGGCCGCGCAGCAGCATCTGCAGGCAGACGTTGGGCACCGCCTCGCGCAGGGCGGCCAGGCGTTCCCACGGGTCCTCGGCGAGGAAGCGCAGGGCGACGTCGTAGGTGGCGCCGCCCCAGCATTCCAGGGACAGCAGCTCGGGCAGGGTGCGCGCGACGAGGGGGGCGACGGCCAGCAGGTCCTTGGTGCGTACCCGGGTGGCCAGCAGGGACTGGTGGGCGTCACGGAAGGTGGTGTCGGTGACGCCGAGCAGCGGCGACTCGCGCAATGCTCGGGCGAAGCCCTCGGGTCCCAGTTCGGCGAGCCGCTGCCGGGAGCCGGCGGGCGGCTCACCGGCCGGCCCGGACGGCAGCTTGGTCGTGGGATCGATGAGGTTCGGCCGCTCGCCGTGCGGCTTGTTGACGGTGACGTCGGCGAGATAGGTCAGCAGCTTGGTGCCGCGGTCCGCGGAATGCCGTGCCGTCAGCAGGTGCGGCCGCTGCTCGATGAACGACGTGGTGACCCGGCCGGCCTGGAAGTCGGGGTCATCCAATACGGCCTGCAGGAACGGGATGTTCGTGGCGACGCCGCGGATACGGAACTCGGCGACCGCGCGCCGGGCCCGGCCGATCGCGGCGGTGAGATCCCGGCCCCGGCAGGTCAGCTTCACCAGCATCGAGTCGAAGTGCGCGCTGATCTCCGTACCGGCATGCGTGGTTCCGCCGTCCAGCCGGATGCCCGAGCCGCCCGGTGAGCGGTAGGCGCTGATCCGGCCGGTGTCGGGGCGGAAGCCGTTGGCCGGGTCCTCGGTGGTGATACGGCACTGGAGAGCCGCGCCGCGCAGGGTGAGGGTCTCCTGGGCGAGCCCGAGGTCGGCGAGGGTCTCGCCGGAGGCGATGCGCAGTTGCGCCTGGACCAGGTCGACGTCGGTCACCTCCTCGGTGACCGTGTGCTCGACCTGGATGCGCGGGTTCATCTCGATGAAGACGTGGTTGCCGTCGCGGTCGAGCAGGAACTCCACGGTGCCGGCGTTGCGGTAGCCGATCTCGCGGGCGAAGCGCACGGCGTCCGCGCAGATCCGCTCCCGCAGGTCCGGGTCGAGGTTGGGCGCGGGCGCCAGCTCGATCACCTTCTGGTGGCGGCGCTGCACCGAGCAGTCACGCTCAAACAGGTGGATGACGTTGCCCGCGCCGTCGGCGAGGATCTGCACCTCGATGTGGCGGGGCTCCACAACGGCCTTCTCCAGGAAGACCGTCGGGTCGCCGAACGCGGACGCCGCCTCGCGCGAGGCCGCCTCGATGGACTCGCGCAACTGGGCCGGCGTCCCCACGCGCCGCATGCCACGCCCTCCGCCGCCCGCGACGGCCTTCACGAACACCGGGAAGCCGACGTCATCGGCGGCACGGACCAGTTCGTCGACGTCGTTCGAGGGCTGCGAGGAGCCGAGCACCGGTACGCCGGCCGCCCGCGCGGCGGCAACCGCACGGGCCTTGTTACCCGTCAGCTCCAGCGTGTCCGCGTCCGGCCCGACGAAGGTGATGCCCGCGCTCTCGCAGGCACGGGCCAACTCCGGGTTCTCGGAGAGGAAGCCGTAGCCCGGGTAGACGGCGTCCGCTCCGGCCCGCTGAGCCGCTCGTACGATCTCGTCGACCGAGAGATACGCCCGCACCGGGTGGCCCGGCTCGCCGATCTCGTAGGCCTCGTCCGCCTTGAGCCGGTGCAGCGAGTTGCGGTCCTCGTGCGGGAACACGGCGACGGTGCGCGCCCCCAGCTCAAAGCCGGCGCGGAACGCACGAATGGCGATCTCGCCTCGGTTGGCGACCAGTACCTTGCGGAACATCCTGGATCCCTTCGCGGCCTGCCCGTGACGAGGACCATGGTGTCGGCGACGCCGCGGTCATGCCATGTGAGCCGGGACACCATTGTGGGAGATGGCCGGCCTTGATCCCTGCCCTGCGAGCAGCGTCCGTATGACTGCTTCACTGCTCACGGCGTCCGGAACCCTCGAAAGGTCACGTGGGCGCGGGTTGCGAAGCCGAGCCGTTCGTAGAGTGCGATCGCGGCGGTGTTCGTCTCGGCCACGTGCAGGAAGGGACGTTCGTTCCGGGAACGGATGCCTGCGATGAGCGCGCTCGCCAGGCGGGCGGCATGGCCTTGCCCGCGTGCCTCGGGTGCCGTGCACACTGCGCTGATCTCGGTCCATCCCGGAGGGCGGAGCCGTTCGCCCGCCATCGCCACCAGCCTGCCGTCCGCGCGGATGCCGAGGTAGGTACCGAGTTCATGGGTGCGCGGCCAGAACGGCCCGGGCTGGGTTCGCGCGGCGAGGTCGAGCATCTCGGGCACATCCGCCGGACCCAGTTCGACCATGTCGGTGCCGATCGCGGCACGCGGCTGGACGGGCCGGTCGCCTGGCCAGATCATCTGCCGGCCTTCCAGGACGAAGACCGGCTCCCAGTCCGGTGGAGGGGTCGCCGGGCAGCTGAACATGTCGGCGAACTCGCCCGGTCCGAGCAGCCGGGCGAGGTCGGCCCAGTCCGCCGGGTCCGGAGCGGGGGACACCGCCGAGAAGGTCGCGACTCCCGGCACGTACGTGCCGGCCCGGCCGAGTCGGCGGGCGAGGGCCGCGTGGTGGCCGCGCAGCGACTCGCCCACCGGATCGTCGAGTACGGCGACGTCCTCAGTCTTCATCGTGCCGTGCCTTTCCCTCCGGGTCGGCCGCGAGCGGGGTGCCATTGTCACGGGAACTGCTGTCGTCCTGCTTGAGGCGGCGTCATGGGCGTCGATCCGTCGATGCGGTTCGCGAACGGCAGCTGTAGGCCGCGGGGTGGTGGTGTGTGTGCGGCATGTGGGACGTGTGGGGCGGACACATGGGATCCCCTTGAAGTGAAGACGCAAACACTTCGAAGCGCTTCGATGACGTCAGGCGCCGGAGCGAGCTCCAGTGTTCGACGTCGCTGTATCAAGCAGGGCACGCCAAGCGCACCTTCCCGGCCTCTGAGGAATCTTGGAAGCGACCCTTGTGCGCCTATAGGCGTTCACTTAACCTCACAGCAACATCGAAGCGCTTCGACTGCGAATCGTGTCGCAGTGATTGGATGTCCGCTCAGCTCAGCCAGTCCAGTCTCGGCACCGCAGCCGACGGCCCACCGCCGGGTGTCCAGGTGCGCCACGAAGGGTTGACGCAATGACGCCGAACGCCGCCTCCGCCCCCTCCGGACCCAGCAGGAGAAGCTTCCTCGCCTCCACGGCGGTCGCCACCGCAGCGGTGGCCGGTGGGGTGCCACTGCTCTCCGCCTGCAGCGGTTCGGAAACCGGCTCGCGCGAGGGCACCACGTCGGGCAAGGCCGCCGACAAGCTGCTCCCGACCTACGTCGCCAGCGAGATGGCCGATCCGGACATTCCCTCGAAGAACGGTTCGGCGGCCGGCTACACCAGCAAGGTCGACCTCGCGGCCCTCACCACCTCGGTACCGGACAAGCTCGGCACCGGCGCCCCCGTCAAGATCATGTCTCCGTTCTGGGGCACCCCGCCGAAGCCCGGCTGCGCGTACTACAAGGCAGTCGACGCGGCGGCGGGCACCAAGGTCACCTGGCAGAACCAGAACGGCATGACGTACGGCCAGAAGCTCGGCGCGATCCTGGCCTCCAGCTCCTTGCCCGACATGGTGGTCGTGCCCAGCTGGGAACTGAACAACAGCAAGATCGGGAGCGCGGTCGCCGCGAAGTGCCTGGACCTCGGCCCCTACCTGGCGGGCGACAAGGTCAAGAAGTACCCGAACCTGGCCGCGATACCGTCCGACGCCTGGCGGATGGGCATCTTCGGCGGCGCGCTGCGCGGCATCCCGCTGCCCACCGCCCCGGCCAGCATGATCGTGCCCTATTACCGGAAGGACATCTTCGAGAAGAAGGGGTACTCCGTACCCAAGTCGGCCGACGAGTTCCTCAGTTGGGCCAAGGACGCCACCAGCGCCAAGGCCAAGGTGTACGCCTGCGGTGACATCTCCTGGATCGCGGGCGCCGTCTTCAGCGTCGCGCCCAACTGGAACATCGACGACGACGGCAAGCTGCGGTACAGCATCGAGCGTCCCGAGTACCTCGAATCCCTGGCGTGGCTCCGCAAGCTGTTCGACGCCGGCGTGGTCCACCCCGACGACAAGGCGCGCACCGGCGACGAGGGCCAGCGGTTCACCGCCGGACAGATCCTGGTCTGCAAAGGCGACATGTCCTTCTGGTACGTCAAGGCCGCCGAACAGGCCCAGGCCAACCCGGAGTTCCAGATCGACGGCATGGACATCTTCGGCGCCGACGGCGGCAACCCGACGACGTACGCGTCCGCGCCCGCCAACATCTGGTCGATGATCCGCAAGGGCGCCTCCAAGGAGACGGTCGAGAACGCCCTGGCCGCCGCCAACTTCGCGGCAGCGCCCTACGGCACCAAGGAGCGGATGCTCGTCGACTACGGCGTCGAGGGCAGCCACTACACGGTCAAGGACGGCGCCCCGGTCAAGACCGACCAGGGCAACACCGAGGTGATCAACGCCTGGTCGATGCTGGCGGCCCCGGCGCCCTACCTCGCCCACCCCGACCTCCCCGATATCGCCCGCGCGCAGGTCGAGTGGCAGCAGCGGATGGGTGCCTTCATGAAGAAGACGTCCATCTACGGCATGACCATCATCGAGCCGGCCCGCTACGCCAACCTCTCCAGCCAGCTCGAGCAGCTGCAGATCGACTACGTGCGTGGCCACAAGAAGATGTCCGACGTCCAGGCCTTCATCGCCAACTGGAAGTCGTCCGGCGGTGACAAGCTGCGCGACTGGTACAAGGAGCTCATCGACAAGAACGGCAGTGGGAACTGATGTCGCTCACCACCGGGAGCAGGCCGGACGGGACCCGTCCCCCCGCGGCCGTCGAGGAGCCGGCGGCCGCGGTCGCCGCCGTGGAGGCGACGAAGGGGCGGGCGACGCGCGGGAGGGGCAAGGCAGGCAAGGTCCCGTTCCGGGTCCGGTGGCACCGCGACCGCGCGCTCATCCTGATGACGCTGCCCCTCATCGCGCTGCTCCTTGTCTTCCACTACGTCCCGCTGCTCGGCAACGTCATCGCCTTCCAGGAGTACGACCCGTACATCGCCGGCAACGGAATCACGGCGATCTTCCACAGCCCGTGGGTCGGCCTGGAGCAGGTCGAGCGGATGGTCGAGGACCCGCTGTTCTGGGACGCCACGCAGAACACCCTCGTCCTGTTCGTGATCCAGCTCGTGCTGTTCTTCCCCGTGCCCATCGCCCTCGCGCTGCTCATCAACAGCGTGATCCGGCCCCGGGTGAGGGCCGTGGCACAGGCGATCATGTACCTGCCGCACTTCTTCTCCTGGGTCCTTGTGATCACCGTCTTCCAGCAGATCTTCGGCGGCGCGGGCATCATCGCCCAGACCCTGGAGGACCACGGCGTGAGCGGCTTCGACCTGATGACCGACGCGGACCTGTTCAAGTGGCTGGTCACCGCGGAGGCCGTCTGGAAGGACGCCGGCTGGGGGATCATCGTCTTCCTCGCCGCGCTCTCCGCCGTCAGCACGGATCTGTACGAGGCCGCCGCCATGGACGGCGCCGGGCGCTGGCGGCGCATGTGGCACGTGACGCTGCCCGCACTGCGTCCGGTGATCGCGCTCCTGCTGGTCCTGCGGGTGGGCGACGCGCTGAGCGTCGGCTTCGAGCAGTTCCTGCTTCAGCGGGACGCGGTCGGCGCGGGAGCCGCCGAGGTCCTCGACACCTACGTATGGAACATGGGAATCCAGAACGGCGACTTCAGCTACGCGGCAGCGGTCGGCCTCGTCAAGGGGCTCATAGGCGTCGCTCTGGTCCTGGGCGCGAACAAGTTCGCGCACCTCCTGGGCGAGCAGGGGGTGTACAAGAAGTGAGTCTCAACACCACGCTCATCCGCAGCCTCAAGGCGCCGCCCCGGCCGGTGTGGGAGGAGCCGCCCAGCAGGACCGGATTCACCGCGAAGGGCGGCCTGCTGGTCCTGTGCTGCCTCGGCGTACTCGGTCCGCTGTGGATCGTCATCGTCACCAGCCTCTCCCCGAAACCGGTGATCGACCAGGCCGGCGGCCTGGTCGTGATCCCCCGCGGCATCACCTTCATCAACTACACGGAACTGCTCAGCGGCGGCCAGGTCAGCCGGGCGATCATGGTCTCGGTCGGGGTCACCTTCTTCGGCACCCTGTTCTCCATGGCGGTGTCGGTCCTCGGCGCCTACGGCCTGTCCCGGCCGGGGAGTCTCGGGCACCGGTACTTCCTGATGACCATCATGGCCACCATGTTCTTCGGGGCAGGCCTCATCCCGACGTACCTCCTCGTGCAGGCGCTCGGACTCACCGACACCTATCTGTCGCTGATCCTGCCGAGCGCGGTCAGCGTCTTCAACGTCCTGGTCCTGCGGGCCTTCTTCATGGGGATCTCCCCCGAACTCACCGAGTCCGCGCGCATCGACGGGGCCGGCGAACTGCGGATCCTGCTGACCATCATCATGCCGTTGTCGCGTGCGGTGGTCGCGGTCATCTCCCTGTTCTACGCGGTCGGTTACTGGAGCGCCTGGTTCAACGCGTCCATCTACCTCACCGATCAGGAGATGCTGCCGCTGCAGAACGTGCTCATCCAGTTGGTCCAGAAGGGCAGTGAGGCGCCGACCGGTCTGCAGCAGGCGGTCCGTACCGGTGAACTCTCCAGCTTGGGGCTGCAGATGGCCGTCATGGTCCTCGCGCTGATTCCTGTTGCGGTTGCTTCTCCCTTTGTCCAGCGGCACTTCAAGAAGGGCATGTTGACGGGGGCGATCAAAGGCTGACGGGTTCTCGCCGTTGGGCTGTCTGTTGTACGCCGTCTGATGGCTTCGTTGTGGCTGGTCGCGCAGTTCCCCGCGCCCCTGAGGTAGGTATCCGCACCCCCTTTTTATAGAGCGAGGTATGTCATGTACACGTCTCACCTCAGCAGGCGAGCCGTTCTTGCCGGGACCGCGGCCGTCGCCGCGCTTACCACCGTCCCCTTCCTCCCCGGGCGGGCACAGGCCGTCGAGCCTGCCACCGGCTACCGCTGGCGCAACGCCGTTATGGGTGGCACCGGGTTCATCACCGGGGTGCTGTTCCATCCGTCGGTGCGCGGGCTTGCCTACGCCCGGACCGATATCGGGGGTGCCTACCGCTGGGACGACCGGACCGACCGCTGGGTCCCGCTGACCGACCACATCGGCTGGGACGATTCGAACCTCCTCGGCGTCGAGGCCATGGCCGTCGACCCCGCCCACCCCGACCGGGTCTATCTCGCCCTCGGTACCTACACCCAGTCCTGGGCCGGCAACGGAGCCGTGCTGCGTTCCGACGACCGGGGTGCCACCTGGAAGCGCACCGACCTCGCCGTGAAGCTCGGTGCCAATGAGGACGGGCGGGGATGCGGGGAACGGCTGCTGGTCGATCCGCGGAACTGCGACACCCTGTGGCTCGGCACCCGGCACGACGGGCTGCTCAAGTCGGTGGACCGGGGGGCCACTTGGAAGGCCGTGAGCTTCCCGGCCGCCCCGAGCGCCACCGGCCAGGGCATCACTCTCCTCGTCGCCGCGGGCCGCAGCGTCTACGCCGGCTGGGGCGACTCCGACGGCACCGCCGACCACCCCAACCTGTACCGCACGTCCGACGGAAAGACCTGGGAGCCCGTCCCCGGGCAGCCCACCGGCACCGCCGCCAAGGTGCCCGTGCGCGCCGCGTACGATCGCCTCACCCGCGAGCTGTACGTGACGTATGCCAACGCCCCCGGCCCCAACGGGCAGTCGGACGGCAGCGTGCACAAACTGCGTACGACGAACGGGAAGTGGACCGAGGTCACCCCCGTGAAGCCCGGCGGGGCGTCGAGTGATGGCGGGACCGATTCCTTCGGCTACGGCGGTGTCGCCGTCGACGCCCGTCGGCCCGGGACGCTCGTCGTGTCCACCAACAACCGCTGGGCCGAGGTCGACACCGTGTTCCGTTCCACCGACGGGGGCCGCAGCTGGACGTCCTTGAAGGACACGGCCGTCCTCGACGTCTCCGAGACCCCCTACCTCAAGTGGGGCAACGATCAGCCCAAGTTCGGCTGGTGGATCCAGGCCATCGGTCTCGACCCGTTCGACTCCGGGCACGTCGTCTACGGCACCGGCGCGACCCTGTACAGCACGCGCGACCTCAAGCGCTGGGCTCCGCAGATCCGCGGTCTTGAGGAGGCGTCCGTGGTGGCGCTCGTGTCGCCTCCGACCGGAGAGGCCCACCTGATCAGCGGGTCGCGGGACATCGGCGTGCTCTACCACGAGCGGCTGACCGCCTCGCCGTCGCGCGGCATGGCCACGAACCCCGTTTTCGGGTCCGCCATCGGACTCGCCCAGGCCGCGGCCAAGCCCTCGTACGTCGTGCGCACCGGCTCGGGCGAGAACGGCAACGGTGCCTGGTCGAACGACGGCGGTAAGACCTGGGCGCCCTTCAAGGCCCAGCCCGCCGTCGCCAAGGACGCGCCCGGCCCGATCGTCACCAGCGCCGACGGCAGTGTGCTGCTGTGGTCGCTCGCGCACTGGGACGGCACCGTGTATCCGGCGCACCGCTCGGCGGACAACGGCGCCACCTGGTCCGAGGTCACCTCCCTGCCGAAGGGTGCGGTCCTGGTCGCGGATCCCGTGGACCCGACGTGGTTCTACGCCTTCGACACGAGCGCCGGCACGCTCTACGCCAGCACCGACAGTGGTCTGACCTTCACCGCCCGGGCCACCGGACTGCCCTCCGGCGACGCGGGGTTCCAGCTGGCCGCGGCCCCGGGACGCTCCGGTGACCTGTGGCTCAGCGCCAAGGCGAACGGGCTCTACCGCTCCACCGACGGCGGGGCGAGTTTCACCAAGGTCGGCAGTTGCCGGGCCTCGCACACCCTGGGCTTCGGGAAGGCCGCCGCGGGCGCCTCCTACCCGGCGGTCTACATGGCCGGCGGCATCGAGGACTTCAACGCCGTCTACCGCTCCGACGACGAGGCGAAGACCTGGACGCGGATCAACGACGACCGGCACCAGTGGGGCTGGACCGGAGCGGCCATCACCGGCGATCCGCGCGTGTACGGCCGGGTCTACCTCGCCACCAACGGGCGCGGCGTGCAGTACGGGGAGCCCGCCTGATGCCCGGCCGCCGTATCGAAGTCAGGACTTCTTCCGGTGACGCGCAGCCGATCGAACTCGTCGCCGGAGAGGACCACGTCCTCAGCCAGGGGGCGTGGTAGCACTCCCGCAATTCCCCCACCCCCACAATTCCCCCCACCCGTGGAAGGGACACCATGGTAAAAAGCGCGATCCGCAAGGTCAGCATGGCGGTGCTGGCGCCGGCGATGGCTCTCGGTGCCACCGTCGGCCTGGCCTCCGCCCCCGCTTCGGCAGCAGTCTGGAACTCCTGCGACCAGTGGGGCAGCACCAGCCTGGACGGCTACAAGCTCTACAACAACGTCTGGGGCTCCGGCGCCGGCAGCCAGTGCGCCTGGGCCAACTCCGGGACCAACTGGGGTGTCTGGGCCGACCACCCCAACACCGGCGGCATCAAGTCCTACGCCAACTCAACGAAAACGATCAACAAGACGATCGACTCCCTCGGCTGGCTCACCAGCGACTACAACGTCAGTGTCCCGTCGTCCGGCGCCTACAACACGTCGTACGACATCTGGGACACCGACCACGACTACGAGATCATGCTCTGGGTCAACTACAACGGAGCCGTCGGCCCGATCGGCGGCTACGAGGGCAACGTCTCGCTCGGCGGCCACAACTGGAACGTCTACAAGGGCACCAACGGGTCGAACCAGGTGTTCTCGTTCCTGCGGACCTCCGACTCCAACTCCGGCACCGTGGACGTCAAGCCGGTACTCCAGTGGATCGCCTACACGAAGGGCTGGATGCCCGGCAACGAGATGATCGGCGACGTCCAGTTCGGCTATGAGGTGACCTCGTCGTCCGGCGGACTCAACTTCAACACCAACAACCTGACCATCAACGGCGGCTGACCCGGCATCAGGGCCGAGGCCGGTCCGCGTCCTTCCACAGGAGCGGTCGACCTCGGCCCGCACCCGGATCAGTAGCCGTAGATCATCTTGTAGGCGACCTCCGGGAGGAACTGTCCGGCCGAAGAACCGCTGCCCACGCCGCAGTTGCCGTCGGACTCACCCGGGACCTTGATCCACAAGAGCATCTCGGCGCCTCCGCCCAACTGGGTGGGGGTTCCGATACGGCGGCCTGAAGGGTTGCACCACTGGCCGTTGGAGCCGTTGCCGTTGCGGCTGGTGTCCACGACGAACGGCTTGGTGTAGCCGTACCGGGTGCGCAGCTCACTGTTGACGGCGTTGCCGTAAGCGGTGTTCTCGGCCGTGGTCAGGTAGTTGGAGACGTTGAGTGAGAAGCCGTGGGCCTGTTGGACGCCGGCTTCGTGGAGGCGCCGGGCCATCGTCGCGGCGCTCGCCCAGGCAGGGTTGCCGGCGTCGAGATAGACCCAGGTGTTGGAAGCCTGGCGGTTGAACTCGGCGAGCGCGCCGGTGAGCATGCCCTCGCGTTCGTCGATCTGGGCCTGGTTCATACAGCCGTAGTCCCCGAGGGAGTCAGGCTCGAGGACGACGACGGCCGGGCGGCCCGCGATCCCGCCCGCGAACTGGGCGATCCAGTTCGCGTAGGCGGACGGCGAGGAGGCTCCGCCCGCGGAGTGCCCGCCGCAGTAGTCGCGGTTGTAGATGTTGTAGGCGACGAGGATGGGCAGCTTGTCCTGGGCGTCCGCGGCGCCCACGTACGCGCCGGTCGCCGTGCCGATGGGGCCGCTCCAGGAGCCGAACCAGCGGGCCGTCGGTGTGTTTGCGATGGACGCGTTGATCGCGGGGGCCCGGCCGTCACCGGAGTTGGCGGCGACCCACCGCTTCGCGCTGGAGTCGGGGTCCACGTAGAACCCGTTGGTCATGGTCGTCGGGTCGGCCGCGTGAGCGGGCGGCGCGGCGGCGAGCGCCAGCGGCAGCGAGGAGAGCGCTGCCACCAGGGCGAGGAGTCTGCGGCGCATGACGGTACCTCGGTTTCTGACAGGGATGCGTCGGATGGTCGCCGGTGAGCATGGGAGCGCTCCCATCGGACGCGCTCCCCACGGCACGGTCGGTCAGCAGGTCCAGTTGGTCTGGTACCGGAGCCGGTCGTTCAGGGCGTGGACAGCTCGAACCGCGTGACGCGGACCGCGCCGCCGAGTGCCTGTGTGGCGTGGTTGAAGAGGGCGAATCGGTAGCCAATGAAGAACCGCCAGTCGTTGCCCATGGAGAAGGCGGGCCCGAGGCGGGTGAACGTGGTGCCGTCGGTGCTGTAGGAGAAGGTGCCGGGGCGTGCCGCGCCGGGGCGGATGTCCGCGGCCGCGCGCAGCCAGATCCGGCCGCCCGAGACGGGCGCGCTCGCGACCTCGGTGCCGGTGCCGGTGGTGTTCCAATTGCCGTCCATGGTCAGCCCGTTGACCATCACCACCCGCGTCGCGCCGCCGTCGCGCTTGAGGCCGATCCAGGCGGACGAGTCACGCAGCAGGGCGAGTCCGGCCCGGTCGCCGTCCCGCATCGCGGAGTGGTCGAGCTGGACCGTGGCGGTGGAGGTGGGGCCCTGGATGCGGTGGGTGAGGGTGTTGCGGGCCCAGTACAGGTCGTTGGTGACGGTCGCGGTCCGCAGGGTCAGGCCGTTGTCGACCGACCACTTGGTGTTGTCCGGGTTGTGGTTCCACTCCCACCTCGGTTTGAGGGTCGTGCCGTCGAAGGTGTCGACGCCGGTCATGGGGGTGACCTGGCGGGGCGGGGTGGGCACGGCCGGACTGGGATACGAGGTGCCCCACGCGCCGTTGACCAGTTGCACGACGGGCCAGCCGTCCGAGGTCCAGGTGATCGGCGCCAGGGCGGGCATCCGGCCGCCGGGGTACGCGTCGACGAAGGCCATGTAGTACCAGGCGCCGCCCTGCGTCCGCACCAGCCCGCCCTGGTGCGGGACGCCACCGCCGGGGATCGGCCCGCGCAGGTCGAGGAGTACCTGCCGCATCGTGTAGGGACCGAAGGGGCCGCTCGTCGACTTCAGGATGTACTGCCCGTTCGCGGGGCGGGTCAGGAAGATGTAGTACTGCCCGTTGATCTTGTAGAAGCGGGCGCCCTCCAGCGTGCCGACACTCGACGGTGTGGTGAACACCTGCTGCGTGCGCACCTGGTTGCGGCCGTCGGGCGAGAGCTGGGCAACGCTGATGGTGGTGTTCCCGTAGGCCACGTACAGGGTGTCGTCGCTGTCCACGAGCAGACCCGCGTCGTAGTACGGCGTGCTGATCGTCGTGTGCCTGCTCCACGGGCCCTCGACGGCGGTGGCGGTGTAGATGTAGGTCCGGGCGAAGTCGATCTGGCCCAGCCAGTAGAACGTCCTGTTGCTCGGACGGTAGGCCAGCGACGACGCCCAGACGCCCCGGACGTAGCCACGGGCGCCGTTCAGGTCGTACTTGGCGCCGAAGTCGAGGACGGGCACCGAGTGGCCGGCGATCTCCCAGTTCACCAGGTCGTACGAGCGCAGGACGGGCGCGCCCGGCGAATAGTGCATCGTCGAGGCCGAGGCGTAGAAGGTGTCGCCGACGCGGATGATGTCGATGTCCGCGAAGTCCTGCCAGATCACCGGGTTCGTGTACGCCGCGGCGGCTGCGCGGGCCGGTCCCTGGGCTGCGGCCAGAGGGAGGACCGAGCCGGTGGTCAGGCCGGTGGCGGCCGCCAGCGCGCGACGACGAGAGAGGTGTTGATGAGGCCATGACATATCCATATGCGGCGTGCTCCTTGCGGCTCGGCAGTGGAGCGGCTCTCGTGTGTTCGTGATCTCGAACGCAAGTCGAGTTGTCGAGCAACCTGGATGATAGGGGCCCCGTGAGTGCCGTCAAGGCTTCCCGCATGATTCGTGGGATGTCTCGAAACATTCGAGCCCTTTAGATGTGAATCGGTGCAGGTCAGTCAGTCGGGTGAGCGAGGATGTGTCCCATCCTCAGTCCTTGCCGTGCAAGGTGTGGCAGGTTTAGCCGGACGTGTTGACATGACCGCTCGCCTCTCTAGTATCCGTGAGGTTCTCAGTTTCCGAATGACATCCGAAATTTCGGACCCCTTTGCGTGATCCACCGGAAAAGGAGCCCAGGTGCCCAGACGATCAGGTGGACGATTGCTCCGTCTCCTCGCGACCGTTGTGCTGACGATCATCGCGTCCGTGACGGCCTCCTCTCAAACCACCGCCTCGGCCGCGCCGGGCAGCCCGGCGCTCACCCCGCCTCTCGGGTGGAACAGCTGGAACAGCTTCGGGTGCGGGATCACCGAGGCGCAGGTCCGCCAGGCCGCCGACGCGATGGTGTCCTCCGGCATGCGCGACGCCGGCTACCGGTATGTCGTGGTCGACGACTGCTGGTTCGACCCGCAGCGCGACGCGGCAGGCAACCTGCGGGCCAATCCGACCAAGTTCCCGAGCGGGATGAAGGCACTCGGGGACTACATCCACAGCAAGGGCCTGAAGTTCGGCATCTACCAGGTGCCGGGCGAGCGCACCTGCGCGCAGACGACCGGCGCCTATCCCGGGGCGACGGGCAGCAGGGGGCACGAGGTCCAGGACGCCAACACGTTCGCCTCCTGGGGCGTCGACTACCTCAAGTACGACTGGTGTTCCTCCGAGGGCACCCGTGACGAGCAGGTGGCGCGGTTCTCGCTCATGCGCGACGCCCTGCGCGCCACCGGGCGGCCGATCGTCTACAGCATCAACCCCAACAGCTTCCACGCCATCACCGGCGCCACGTACAACTGGGGCGAGGTCGCCGACCTGTGGCGGACGACCGAGGACCTGCTCGACATCTGGCAGAACGGCAACACCAACAGCTATCCGATGGGCGTCGGCAACGTCCTGGACGTCAACGCGCCGCTCGCCGCACAGTCGGGTCCGGGCCACTGGAACGACCCCGACATGCTGGTCGTCGGCCGCCCCGGCCTGTCACTGACCGAGTCCCGCTCCCACTTCGCCCTGTGGTCGCTGATGAGCGCCCCGCTCATGGCCGGCAACGACATCCGCACCATGTCCGCCGACGTGAGCGCGATCCTGCGCAACCCGCGTCTGCTGGCGGTGAACCAGGACGCGCTGGGAGCGGGCGGGCGCAGGGTGCGCGACGACGGCGCCACCGAGGTGTTCGCCAAGCCCCTGTCCGACGGCTCGGTCGCGGTGGGCCTGTTCAACCGGGGAGGTAGCACCGCGACGGTCACCACCACGGCCGCGCAAGTCGGCCTCGCCGGAGGCTCGTTCACCCTCACCGACCTGTGGACCGGCGGCACGTCCAGCACGTCCGGGCAGATCTCGGCGAGCGTCCCCGCGCACGGGGTGGCCGTGTTCCGGGTGACCGGCGGCAGCCCGCTGGCCGCCACCACCTCGCGGCTGCGGGGCAACGCATCCGGACGCTGCGGGGACGTGGACAACGCCTCCACCGCCGCCGGGGCCACGGTTCTGCTGTGGGACTGCCACACGGCCGCCAACCAGCTGTGGACCACGTGGGCCGGCGGCGAGATCCGCGTCTTCGGCGACAAGTGCCTGGACGCCTACAACCAGGGCACCACCAACGGCACCCGGGTCATCACCTGGTCCTGCAACGGCCAGAACAACCAGAAATGGACCGTCGGCTCCGACGGATCGATCCGCAACGTCCACGCCGGGCTGTGCCTCGACGTCAATGGCGCGGGCACCGCCAACGGAACCCCGCTGGTCCTGTGGACCTGCAACGGCCAGGCCAACCAGAAGTGGACCCGGGTGTGACCTGCCGGGTCACCGGCGGCACCGCCTGTGCCGACGCAGGGAGTTGAGCAGACGGTGTGTCTCCTGGGCACCATCCGCGGTGAGGGCCGTCGCCGCGGATGGCTGTCATGGCGCCGGACGGCACGCAAGCGTCCGGCGCCGGTGACGTCACGTCCTGGTGCAGGCGGTCCCGTTCAGGCTGAACCCGCCCGGCGCGGCGAAGGTGCCGCTGTAGGTGCCCTGGAACCCGAATGTCCGGCTGCCGCCGGGGGCGATGCTCGCGTTGTGCGCCAGGCCGCTCGCCGTGACGGATCCGGAGGACGGGGAGACGGAGGCGTTCCAGGCGCTGGTGATCTGCTGGCCGGAGGGCAGGGCGAAGGCGAGGCGCCAGCCGTCGACGGGGGCCGAACCGGTGTTGGTGACGGTGACGTCCGCGGTGAAGCCCCCCTGCCACACGTTCGTGGCGTACGACACCCCGCAGGTCGTGGCGCCGCCCGGGCCGCCCGGTCCACCCCCCGTGTCGACGGTCGACGAGAACGAGTTCACGGTCAGCCCGGTGCCGTTCTGCCAGGGTTCGAAGCCGGCCTGAACGCTGGTCAGGTACCAGTCGCTCTGCGCCAGTCCGCGGGCCACGGCCTGCCGGACGAAGTCCATCACGTCGAAGCTCCAGCCGCCGATCGCCGACGGGGCGACGAAGGACAGCACGTCGTTGGAGCCGTTGCTGCCCGACCACACCTGCCAGGTGCGTCCGCCGACGGTGGCCGTGCCGACCTGGGAGCCGATGGGCTGGATCGGGCCCACCTTGTTGAACCAGATCATGATCTCGGTCCGGTTCACGCCGTCGGTGCGGGGCGTCGGGTCCAGCCAGATGTCGTACGAGGCGTTGTACACGGCGTCGCCGACGTAGCCGTACGAGATGCTGCTCGGCGCGCTGGAGATGCCGGAGAGCTGCGCGGGGAGGTTGGTCCCCGGCGAGCAGTTGGTGTAGTGGCAGCCGTTGAAGAGGGACGGGTACGACTTCGGAG
This sequence comes from Streptomyces sp. NPDC050211, assembly GCF_040656035.1. Taxonomy (NCBI): domain Bacteria; kingdom Bacillati; phylum Actinomycetota; class Actinomycetes; order Kitasatosporales; family Streptomycetaceae; genus Streptomyces; species Streptomyces sp. NPDC050211. The sequence continues at coordinate 16,226 of NZ_JBFALC010000020.1, read as the reverse complement.
CCCCGTTGGTGGGCACCGAGCCGTCGGCCCGGCTGAGCCGGAAGCCGGTGTCGGTGGCGGTGACGCACTGAGGGTCGTTGGTGCCCCAGCGGTTGTTCTGGACGACGTATCGGCCCTGGATGACGGTCGAGCCGTACTGTTCGCAGACCGTGGTGTCGGCCTGGGCCGGGGGTGTGGCGACGAAGAGCGCACCGACGGTGGCGAGCGCGGTGATGAGCGCGCCCCATGTGCCGCGCACGGTGCGGGGAAGGTGCGGTAACGGTCGCATGGTGAACCCTCTTTCGAAGATTGGGAGCGCTCCCATGAGCTGTTTCCGGCGGACTGTAGGGCGCTTGCATGCCCATGACAACCCTCTTCGTCGGAGCTGTGTCCGACGCGCTGTGCCGCTTCCTCCGCCGGCTGCGAGAATGGCAGCGGCAGCAGGCGAGGGGATGGGGAAAGGCGACTGTGCCGGACAACCGAACGGGAAGACCTTCGACGGAGGACCACTCAGAGCGCGGCGGGGGACCCGCGTCGGTGACGATCGCCTATATCGCCGAGTCCGCGGGCGTCTCCGTGCCCACCGTGTCGAAGGTGCTCAACGGCCGGTCGGGGGTGTCGGACGAGACCCGCGCCCGCGTCGAGGAACTGATCCATCAGCACGGTTACCGCAAGCCCCCGAAGAGCCGCAGCAACCTGGTGGAACTCGTGTTCCGCGAGCTGGAGAGCATGTGGGCCGTGGAGATCATCCGCGGTGTCGAGCGCGTGGCCCGCAGAAACCGGATCGGTGTGCTGGTGTCGGAGTTCGGTCTCCATGACACGGTGGGCATGACCATGGACGACACGGTCGGCAGGCGCCCCCGATGTGTCCTGTCGGTCGCTCAGCTCTCGGAAGCCGAGCGCGACCAACTGGCGGCCAAGGGCATCCCGTTCGTCGTCTTCGACCCGATCGACGAGCTGCCCGACGACGTTCCGTTCGTGGGTGCCACGAACTGGCGGGGCGGTCAGACGGCGACCCGGCATCTGGTCGACCTGGGGCACCGGCGCATCGCCATGATCAGCGGACCTGACCACTCCTTCTGCCTCGCACGGCTGTCCGGCTACTCTTCCGCTCTCGCGGAAGCCGGACTGCCGATGGAACCCAGCCTGGTGGTGAAGACCCAGCTCACGCGCGAGCACGGATACGCCGCGGCACGAGAGCTGCTCACCCGCCCCGACCGCCCCACCGCCGTGTTCACCGCCAACGACATGCAGGCCCTCGGTGTCTACCAGGCCGCGCGCGAGCTGGGCCTGCGCATCCCGCACGATCTCAGCGTGGTGGGTTTCGACGACGTACCGGCCGTGGCCTGGATGGACCCGCCCTTGACCACGGTCCATCAGCCGCTGGCCGAGATGGCGGCGGCCGCCACCGAGCTGGCTCTGACGCTCGGCCGCGGCGAGGAAGTGCCGCAGGTGGGACTGGAGATCGCGACCACCCTCACGGTCCGGGAGAGCACGGCTCCGCCGAAGGAGGAGTGAGGGAGCCTCGGACACGTGTGCCCTGGCTGCCGGGAGCGGCAACCAGGGCGAGGGGCCGGTCGGTCAGGCGACTGTGCCGGTGACCGAGCTGCCGGACTTCGTGATGTGGTACGTGACGGTGCTGCCGCTGTAGAAGTGGAAGACCAGCGTCGCCGGTTCCCCGTCGCGGAGCGTCTTGAGGAACTCGGGGGTCAGGATGATCGTGCCGTTCGGGTAGTCGGGCGAGAAGGCCTTGTTGAACTCCTGGTACGGGGTCCAGTCGGTCGGGCCGGCATTGGTGCCGTCGGCGTACGTGGCGTGCATGGTCGCCAGGTCGTTGCCCCGGTACTGGGTGGGAACGGCGAACGACTCGTTGGTGCCGGAGGCGTTCGTCAGGACAGGGACGTCGTTGGTGACGATGTCGATGTTCCAGGGCAGCCCACTGGTGAACCGGGCCTGGAGCGTCGAGTTGACGCCGTACTCGCGGTTGCCGACCAGGCGGGTCAGCGCCGTGGCCGTGAAGGTCAGCCGGCTGCCGGAGACAGTGTAGTCCCGTCCCGCGGCCAGCTTGGTGTCGCCCTGCCACACCCCGCGGAACTTGGTGCCGTTGAGGTTCAGGGTGAGCGACTTGGCGGTGATCGCGCCGGACTTCGGCACGAAGACCTTGTCGAAGGAGGCCGTGCCCGAACGGGTGGTCCAGCTCGACTTGATCCAGTTCATCAGGGCCGGGTCACGCCATTGCAGGGTCTCGCGGTTCAGGTACGAGAACGGGTCCCACAGGGCGGTGGTGAGGCCGTACTTGCGCGCCGTGTATCCCACATGCTCGAAGTACTTCAGCGCCTCGCCCCGCTCGACGCGGGAGGGGTGGAAGTGGTTGGGCCACTCGAGCAGGCCGTACTCGCCGATGTAGAGCGGGATGCCCTTGGCGACGAAGGTGTTGTGCATGTTGGTGAAGGTGTCGTCCAGGTGCTTCTGCGCGGTGGCGTCGTAGAGGGTGCCGCCCGCGACGTTCACGCTGAACGGGTACCAGCTGTAGAAATGCACCTGCGCCACGAGCTGATCGTCGTTCAGCGAGGTGATCGTCTTGTACAGGTCGTCCATGAAGGCCGGGTCGGGGCTGCCGGCCGGCGTGGTCAAGCTCAGCAGGCGGTTCGCGTTCGCGCCGCCCGAGGCGCGGACCAGGGAGTGGAACGAGATCTGCAGCTCCCTCAGGTACTGGAACTTCTGCGCATCCGTGGCGCCGGCGAAGCTCGGCTCGTTGATGCCCTCGAAGACCAGAGTGCGCGGCGCATCACGGAAGGTCGTGGCGATCTGGGACCAGGTGGAGTTGAACCGGGCCATCACGTTGTCGTGATCGCTCGTGATCTTCTCGACCCACTGCCACGAGTCGTGGTGGACGTTGAGCACGACGTACAGTCCGCTGTCCAGCGCCCAGCCGACGAGCTGCTTGACGCGGGCCATGTAGGTGGCGTCGATGGTGTACGGCGCGGTGGCGGACTGGTGCGCGTTCCATGTCACCGGGATGCGGACGCTGCGGTAACCCTCCGCGGCGACTTTCTCGAACGTCGCCTTGGTGGTCTGCCCGTTGCCCCAGGAGTCCTCGTTGGGAATCGCGTCCAGCGTGTTGCCCAGGTTCCAGCTGGGCTGCATCGCGGCGACGGCGTCCATCGCGCGGGCCGGAACTCTGACGGTGGACCCTGTCGGCTCCGCCGCGGCGTCGGGCGCAGCGGTCGAGGTGCCGCCGGCCAGTCCCAGCATGACGGCGAGCACCAGGAGCAGAGAGGCCAGGCGGCCGGGGGCGCGGCTGCGATGGTGTGCGGGGTGCCGTATGTCCTTCATATGTCGTCCCTTTCGGTCGGTCGTGTCCTTCGGTTTCGGTCGTGCCGTTCGGTCGGTTCAGCCTTCGAGGGGCTCGTAGTCGAACCAGTCGAAGTGGACGGTGCCTGCGGTGGCGTACATGCCGATGACCCGGCCGGTGAAGCCGCCGGCGACCTCGGTCGACAGGTAGCGGCCGTCGAGGGCCGCGAACTCGGTGAACGTGCCGTCGGGTTGTTCGATGCCGAGGGAGACGACGTCGGGTCCGGTGCACGGTCCGTGCGGAGGCGGTGGGTCCGTGATGGTGAGGGCGAGGACCAACCGCCCGGCGGGTACGGAGCGTTCGGCCACGACCGTGCGCAGGGAGCCGACACGCGCGATCACCCGTACGTCCGTCCCGGACGCCTCGATCGCGTAGTGATGCCGCTCGTCCAGCCGGACGGCGAGGCCGCCGCGCCCCTGCTCCGGGTCGGCCAGGGTGCGTGCCCGGCAGGTGAGGTGCTGCTGGCGCCGGCCGGTGAACACCACGTCGGGCTCGTCCAAGGAGTCGCCCCGCGCGCGGAGCGTCAGCCATCCGGGGCGCTCCTTGGTGGTGCAGAGCTCGGCGGGGCGGTCCCGCACGGAGATCCAGCCCGGACCGAGTTCGCTCAGCTCGAAGTCGTCGCGCCGTTCCTCGGCGGGGGCGGGGGAGAGCGGCCAGGGGAGCGCGGACAGGTCCAGGGTGACCTCGCCGACGACCGGCCAGCCGTCCTCCCAGGTCACGGGAGCCAGGAAGGTCTCCCGGCCGAGCACGTGCCAGCCGGGGGTGCCGCCGCGCGGACGTACGCCGAGAAAGACCATCCACCAGGAGCCGTCGGGGCCTTGGACCAGGTCCGCGTGCCCGGTGTTCTGCACGGGATGGTCGGTGCCGCGGTGGGTGAGGATCGGGTTGGCCGGACACGGCTCGAACGGGCCCTGAGGCGTGCGGCCGCGAGCGATCGACACGCCGTGGCCGCGTTCCGTGCCGCCCTCGGCGATGAGCAGGTACCAGTAGTCGCCGATCCGGTACAGGTGCGGCGCCTCCGGAGCCTTCGCGCCGGGGCCGCCCGACCAGAGCTTGTGCGGTATGCCGTACGTCTGGCCGGTGGACGGGTCGATGCGGACCTGCGACACCCCGGCGACCGTGCACCAGCAGGTGCCGTCCTCGTCCCAGGCCAGGTCCGGATCGATACCGGGCACGCCTGGTGCCGGGATCGGATCCGACCAGGGTCCGGCCGGGTCGGTCGCCGTGACGATCAGGTTGCCGCCGCCCTCCCGGGCATTGGTGACGATCAGCCAGAAACGGCCGTCGTGATGGCGCAGGGTGGGGGCGTAGATGCCGCCCGAGGACGGCATGGAGGCCGGCAGACGCAACTGCTCCGGCCGGTCCAGTACGTTGCCGATCTGCCGCCAATGCACCAGGTCACGGCTGTGGAAGAGGGGTACGCCGGGGAAGTACTCGAAGCTGGAGCAGGCGAGGTAGTAGTCGTCGCCGACCCGGCAGACGCTGGGGTCGGGGTGGAAGCCGGGGAGCACGGGGTTGGCGGCGCGGGCAGGCCGGTTCTGAGCGGGCACCCTTGGTCGTCCTTTCGTCGGGGGAGCAGCAGGGCGGCGCTCAGCGAGCGTCCGGCTCCGTGCGAGTGATGCGCACCAGCGCCGCGGACGGCGCGGTGGGCAGGGTCACGGTGGCCTCACCGCCCGGGCGGCGCCAGACGGTGAGGTAGGTGGTGGCAGGGGCGTGCAAGGCGAGAGCGATCCAGGGGTCGTCCCAGCCCGGCAGCCCCAGGGGCCAGGACGGCACGGCCCGGGGCAGGTCGGCGCGGATGGCCTTGTACGTGGCGACCGCTTCGTGGACCAGTTCGCGGGCCTCGGGCCCCAGTTCCGGCAGGCGGCCGGAGCGCCCACCGCCGCCCGCACCCCGACCAGCCGCGCCCGTGCCCGTGGCCGTCACCTCGACCAGAGGCAGGGACCCCTGGGGGCCGCTGCTCGCCTCTCCGGGCAGTCCGAGGTGCGTCAGGCGGGCGTTGCCGTCGTCACCGAGAACGAACTCGAGTTCCAGGGCCTCGTGACCCCAGCGGAAGCTCCGCTGTTCCTTGTCCATCGTGGCCTTCCAGGTCAGTGGCCGCGCAGCACCGCGCAACCGCCGGGCGGCAGTTGGTGGGCCGTTGCGCCGGACAGCACGTCGTGGGCGGGCTCCGGGAGGGGCAAGGCGTCCGCGGTGTGGTTGATCAGGACGTGCCAGCGGCGGCCGTCGGCCGCGTGCCGGGTGACGGCTTCGACACCGGCCGGCAGGTCCGGCAGCTCCGGCTCGACGCCGGCCTCCTTCAGGAGCCGTCCGACCAGGGCGCCGTAGTCGGCGTCGTCCAGGCGGGTGGAGAGATACCAGCCCTGTCCGGTGCCGGAGCGGTGCCGGGTGAGGGCGGGGCTGCCCGTGAGCATGCCGTGGGTGTAGGAGGCGAGCGTTTCGGCGCCTTCGGTGCGCAGCGACTCGCTCCATACGGTGCCGTGCGAGCCGTCCGACAGGGCGATCCGCTGGTCCGTCCGCAGCGGCCGGTGCTCCTCGACGCGGATGCCCAGCGCCTCGCGGAGCGGCCCGGCCGGATAGCCGCCGAGGCGGGCGTGCATACGGTCGTCGACGTATCCGGTGGCGTGCTGCACAAGGAGCGTCCCGCCGCCGGCGACGTAACGGCGCAGGTTCTCGGCGCCCTTGTCGGACAGCAGGAACAGAGACGGAGCGATGACCAGCCGGTAGCGGCTCAACTCGTGCTCGGGGTGGGCGAAGTCGACCGTGACGCCCGCGTCCCACAGCGCCCGGTGCGCCTCGGCGAGCGGCGCGTGGTAGTCGAGGCGGGCGGAGGGCAGGCCGTCCACCTCGAGCGCCCACATGGCGTCAGGGTCGTCGAGTACGGCCACCTGTGCGGTGACCGTCGATCCCGCCAACTCGCCGAGCCGGGCCACCGCTTCGCCGGTCTGCGTGACCTTGCGGAAGATACGGCTGTCGGGACCCGCGTGCGGCAGCATCGCCGAGTGCCAGGTCTCGGCGCCGGCCCGGGACTGCCGCCACTGGAAGAACAGGGCGCCCTCCGAGCCGCGCGCGATGTGGCCGAGGCTGTGGCGCAGGACCTCCCCGGGCTCCTTGCCGAGCACCTGCTCGCCGTCGTAGACCGTGCTGGTGCCCTGCTCCATCAGCAGCCACGGGCGACCGCCGGCCAGGGAGCGGGAGCGGTCGGCGTAGAAGGCGACGTGGGCGGCGGAGTCCAGGCCGAGTTCGGACGGATACTGGTCGGAGGTGACGACGTCGAGCTCGCGGGCGAACGCCCACACGTTGAGCCTCAGGTAGTAGGGCAGCATCAGGTTCGTCGTCACCGGACGGTCGCTGTGCTCGCGGATCGCGTCGCGCTGCTCGCAGTAGGCCGCGATGATCTCGTCGCCCCAGAAGCGGTGGAAGTCCACCGTCTGCCCCGGGTTCTTGTGGTACTGGGTCGCGCGCGGCGGCAGCACCTGCTCCCAGGAGGTGTACCGCTGGCTCCAGAAAGCCGTGCCCCACGCCTCGTTGAGCGCGTCGAGCGAGCCGTGCCGGGCGCGCAGCCACACCCGGAAGGCCGCGGCGGCATGGTCGCACCAGCAGAGCGTGCCGTACTCGTTGTGCACGTGCCACAGCGCGAGAGCCGGGTGTTCGCCGTACCGTTCGGCCAGCGCGGAGGCGATCCGGCGGGCCGCGCTGCGGTAGGCGGGCGAGGCGAGGCAGTACGTGTCGCGGCTGCCGTGCACGAGACGACTGCCGTCGGCCTTGACCGCCAGCGCCTCGGGGTGGGCGAAGGTGAACCAGGGCGGCGGGGAGGCCGTCGGGGTGGCGAGGTCGACGGCCACGCCGTTCGCGTGCAGGCGCTCGATGTGGGCGTCGAGCCAGGCGAAGTCGTAGCGCCCCTGCTCCGGTTCGAGCAGGGCCCACGAGAAGACGCCCACCGTGGCCAGGTTGACCCTGGCCCGGCGCATGAGCTCGTCGTCCTCCTTCCAGACCGGCTCGTCCCACTGCTCGGGGTTGTAGTCCCCGCCGAAGGCGAGGCCGCCCAGGCGGTCGGTGATGCTGCGTGCCGACATGACAGTCGCGGCCCTTCCCTCGAAGCTGTCGAAGCGCTTCACTTGATGGGGAAGGTAACGGACTTGTTTCTTGCGAAACAAGAGCCTGAACACAAGGAAAGTTTCTTTGTCAGGCGGCAATTGGCTGCCAAACAGGGACAACGCTGACCGTCGATGCGCTTCGACAACTCACGTGCACACGAGGACGGCGGGATCAGCGCTGGGCGAACTGAACCTGGGTCGGTTGCACGACGTTCGGCCGCACCGCGATCCCGGCGATGGTCAGTTGCTCTCCGTAGATGTCCGTGATTCTGATCGAGCTGCCGCAGCCGCTGCCGTTTTCGGAGAGGAAGTAGTTGTATTCGGTGCGCGGCAGCTGCCGCCAGCCGTCGCCGGTCCGGACCTCCAGGCGCGCGACCGGATTCCGGTGCCCGATCGCCTGGATGCCGCACCAGTACTGGCTGGACCCGGTCTTGTACCTGATGGAGATCGTCTCGGACGTGCTGGGGCTCAGCAGCTGCCAGGTGATCGGGATCCGGCCGACCTTGAGGTCGGCGAGTTTGGCGAAGGCCTGTTGGCTGAGGTCGATCTGCCCGGGTGCGCAGGGCAGGGGGCATTCGTTGGTGATCCGTACCGTGATCGACTTGCCGTTGGCCGCGCGGACGAGCACGTACGCGCCGCACGCCCTGGACGTCTCGTAGTCCGTGGTGTTCATCGCCGCGATCATGAGGTCGGGACTCGGGCCGAACAGACAGGCGCCGTTTCCGTCGGCGGCCTCGTAGGCGGTGGCGACTCCTTGGTAGGTGGTCTTCGGCTGAATGCGTCCGGTCGACGATGCCGTGCCGGCTGCCGTTCGCGGAGGCCGAGGCGTGGCTTTCGGTGACGGCCGTGCTGCCGGGGTGGTCGCACTGCGTGTGGGGGACGGGGTCTTGGTCGCGGTCGGTTTCGCCGTCGCGGTCGGAGTGGCCGTCCCAGTCGCGGTGGCTGCCTCTTGGGTGGTGGCGATGGGCGTCGCCGCGGCAGTCCCCGCATCGGCCTTGCGGTCCTGCGGCAACGCCATGACCAGGTAGGCGAGCACGCTCACGGCGGTCACCGCCACGGTGGCGCCCAACACGAGCTTGCGCCTCTGCCTGCGCTGCCGCGCGGCCTGCCTCGCTGTCTTCATTACCCGTCCGTTCGGAAGCTCGAGCTGATGGTGCACTGCTCAGTGACCGCCGGAGCCGAAAAGGTTGCCGACGACTTCTTGAGGAACGGTGAGGCGCAGCCGGCCCGCGCATGATCACGCGCGTGAACCGTCGGGGTGGCGCGGCTCCTTCTCCGGGATGGCCGAGTCCGGCCTGTCGGCGGGGGTGGCCCCGCTGACCGGCGGAGTGAAAACGAGAGTGGCCGGCGATGGGATGGAGGTGTCAGAACCGCCGACGCGGTGCCGGGCAGACCGTACAAGAGGAGAACCTCGTGAACGCCCTTCCCGGCACTGCGCACGCGGAGATCTCGTCGTACGTTGCCGGCGGATGCAACGTCGTGGTGCTGCTGTGCTGGGGCCTCCTCGTGGGCATCGCCTTGGTCGGTACACGGTTGAAGTAGCGGATCAGAGGGCCGCGAAGGTCCACAGCAGGTTGGTGCTGCTGCCGTACGTCCACTGCTTGGTGACGGAGCCCGAGTCGACCTTGCCGCCGCCGTCGAGGACCAGACCGGTCGTGCGGTTGGCGATCGAGTAGCGGTCGCCGCCCCGGTGGGTGATCGTCCACTGCTGGTTGGTGCCGCCGTTCCAGGGGGCCTGCCTCGCCGGGGAGCCGTCGGCGGTGGCGCCCCGGCCGTCGGCGACCATGCCGTTCGTGCGGTTGACGAGCCTGTAGTAGCCGCCCGAGACCGCCTCCGCGTGCCACTGCAAGTTGGAACTGCCGTCCCAGGTCCACTGCTTGAGGTTGGACCCGGAGGCCACGTTGCCGCCGCTGTCCAGGGCGAGTCCGTTGGCGGCGTTGGTGATCCGGAAGTACGTCGCCGGGTTGAACCGGACCCTGAGCGAGGTGATCTGGTCGTTGTTGCCGGTGCCCCGCAGGTCGGGGTTGTCGGCGGTGAACGTCCAGGAGGTGCCGGTGAAGTCGTCCCCGGAGTAGCCGATGACCTGGTAGCCGGGAGCCGGCCGGAGGGAGGAGAGGGTGCGCGGGCCCAGTCCGGCGGCGGTCAGGTCGGCCGCGGTGTGGTCGCCGACGGTGAACACGCTGGCGTTGCCTGTGTAGTTGACGTCCGTGAAGGCGATGGCACCGGCGAGCGGCCGCAGGCCGGGGATCGTGCCGGAGAAGGCGAGCTTCAGGACGTAGGCGCCCGCGCTGTACGGCGCCGACGACGGCAGGGCGACCGTGAGGCCGGACGCGTTCTGGGCCGGCGTGGGCAGGTCGATATAGGTGCCGGCGGTGGTACCGAGGAGCTTGACCGAGGTCAGCGATGAGAGGTTGATCCGGTCCGAGCCGAGCGTCTTGATCGTCAGCGAACTGCCGGGCCATCCAAGGACGGTGGCGTACAGGACGGTGCCCGCCTTGTTGCGGGTGAAGCGGATGTCCTGCGGAGTACCGGCGTGCGGAGTGGTGAACGAGCCGCCGCCCATCTTCGTCGGGCCCTCGCCGTACGCCGTCCAGGCACGCGTCCCGTACACCGACTCGCCGAAGCGCTTCAGGTGGTCTCCGATGCCGAGCAGGATGTCCTTCTGCGCCTGGGGGATGGTGCCGTCGGCCTTCGGCGCGATGTTCAGCAGCATGTTGCCGTTCTTGCTGACCCGGTCGATGAACGAGTGCAGCATCTGCTGGAGGGTGTAGTAGCCGATGCCCTGGGTGTAGCACCAACTGCTGCTGGAGATGCTGTCGTCGGTCAGCCAGTACGGAGTGGTGAGGTCGGCAGGGCCGCCGCGCTCGTAGTCGAAGACCTCGCCCTTGCCGTGCATGCCGTCCTTGTACGTGGTGACGACCTCGCGGCCCCAGGCGTTGGCCTGGTTGTAGTAGTACGCCAGGAAGTTCAGGCGCTGTTGCTCGTCGACGGCGTCCAGATTGAAGTCCTGCCAGAGGATGTCGGGCTGGGCGCGGTCGATGACCTCCTTGAGCTTGTCGAACCAGAGCTGGTTCTCCGCCGCCGAACCCAGCTGCCCGTAGAGCTTCTTGAGGCTGGGGTCCGTCTGGGCGGGGACATGTTCGTAGAAGCCGGTGAAGTTGTACGCATGGTGCATGGACACCAGCAGCTTCAGGCCCTTGGCGCGGATGGCCGTGGAGAAGAGTCGCAGCAGGTCCAGTCCCGGGCCCTTCTTCACCGAGTTCCACTCGTTGACCTGGCTGTCCCACATGGAGAAGCCGTCATGGTGCTCGGCCACCGGGCCGGCGAACCTGGCGCCGGCGTCGACGAACAGCTGCGCCCACTCGTCGGGGTCGAAGTTCCCGCCGGCGGACTTCAGCTTCGGCGCGAACTTCACGGTGTTGCCCGCCAGGTTCCGGGCTCCGTTGATGAAGTTGTGGTACGGCCATGCTGACGGCTGGCCGTAGGTCGCGATGTGGTGCCGGTTGGCGTTGCTGCCCGCCTCGTGCATGTTCCGCGGGTACCACTCGTTGTCGTAGGCGGGGACGCTGAAGGCGCCCCAGTGGAAGTAGATCCCGAACTTCGCGTCCTGGAACCACTCCGGGGCCGGCGGGTGCTGGTCGACCGAGTCCCAGTCGGGCGTGTAGATGCCGGGCGTAGCTTGAGCGGCGCCGGTACCTAACACACCTCCGGCAACGGCCGCCGCGGCCACGCAGGTGGCGCCGGCCAGGAAGTTGCGTCTGTTGATCGAACTCGACATGGAGACATCCCTGATGCGGAGGGGGACAGAGGAATGCGGGGTGTCGCTCGTTACGCATGAAGGTCTGCCATGTCTCACGGGGATGTCAACGGGTGTGCAGGGATGAAAGGCGCCACAGGGTAAGGCAGTTGGGCCTGTTCATGGCGTGTTTGGTGTGATTTGAGACTTCGCAAACATGGCATGTTTGTGCCCTGACGACGCGTGCGCGAGTCACCAGTCCGTCATGGCATGCCCAAGCGCTGGCGGTAGGCCGGGAGAGGGCCGGCGTTCGCCAGGACGGCGGCGCAGGCCGGGTTGGTGGCGCAGGCCGGGCCGGGGTTGCGGGGAGGCAGCAGGGTGTTGTCGGTGAAGGTGAGGCGGTGGGGGTCGCCGCACCCCTCCTCCAGGTTCTGCGCGTCGGCCGGGGGCCAGGCCCCGGGGAACTCCCGTCGTTCGAGCCATTCGGGCACGGCGTCGTCCCAGAAGTTGCCGCGGTAGCGCACGTTCTGGACGGGGCGGTTACCCCATTCCTCGCTGCAGCCGCCGATGGAGGCGACGTAGTCGTAGACCGTGTTGCGGTCCACGGTGACCCAGTTGGTGCTGTCGTCGGTGTAGATCCCGACGTTCCAGTCGCCGTACTTGCTGTCGGTGATCGCGTTGCCGCTGATGACGGCTCCGTCGGCGAAGGAGCTGCCCTGTTCGCCGCGCAGGTAGATGCCGCCGCCGTCCTCGAGGAGTCGGTTCGTCGCGAAGACACGGTTGTCGAGGATGCGGTTGCCGTGCATGATGCCGCGCAGGTCGTCGCTGGGGCCGGACAGGATGCCGGTGTAGGGCACGTCGTTGACCTGGTTGTGCGCGATGGTGGTCTCCTGGGTCGCGGTGTCCCAGATGCCGGAGGCCGCGTGGTACTCGGCGCCGATGTGGTGGATCCAGTTGTTGGTGATCCGGTTGCCGCGGTTGGTCCCCTTCTGGTCGGGCGGGACCACCCCCATGAGGATGCCGCCGTCGGAGACGTCGCTGATGACGTTGCCGTCGACGACGTTGTACGAGCTGTTCTCGGACAACTCCAGCGCTTGGGCGCCGAGATGGGTGAAACGGTTGCCCTCGAAGGTGATCCGCTCGGCGGTGCGGAAGGCGACCGCGCCGGGCACCGTGAGCAGCCTCGCGTCTTCGCCCTTCCCGGGCCGCAGGTACATGCTCCACGCGGCGGGAAACCCGGCGGGTTCGCTGGGCGCCAGCCAGGTGGCGTACGCGAACGTCAGGCCGCGGAAGACGATGTCGTGGAGAGGGCGGCCAGGACGGCCGGTGCCGGTGACCAGGTTCTCGAGGACCGGGGCGACCACCCTGGCCCGGCGCATGTCCTCCCCGGGCCGGGGGAAGTAGAGCAGCTCGTGGTGTCCGGGCCGGGAGCGGTCGAGATACCAGCTGCCGGGCTCGGGCGCGAAGCTGGGGGAGTTCTCCACACTGTTCGGCGTTTCGAGCAACTCCGGGCCCTCGTACAGCTCCTGGGCCAGATCCCAGCACGGCTGGTCCATGGTGATGGTGGTCCGGCGGGCGCTGCCGGAGACCCCCGCGACTCCGCAGCGGCCCTCGACATAGCCGGATCGGTAGACGAACTCGATGTCGCCGGGGTTCCGCCAGGTTCGGGGGACGGCACTGGTGGTGACATAACCGGTCCTGGTTGTCTTCAGCGTGCCCGGGAAGCCCGCACCGTCGCGCGTGAGCCGCGTGGCGCGCCGGCCCTCGACGTAGAGCTGGCGGGTCTCGAGCCCGCCCACGTCCGCTCGCCAGAATCCCCTGAGCCGTCGGTCCGGCCGCCAGTCGGAGATCTGACGGCCGCCGCTGATCGTCACCCGCTCCTGTCGGGGTGTCCCGTGGCCGTACGCCTGGTAGATCACCCGGTGGCCGCCCCGGCCGGAGTCCCCCGCGGCCTCCGACAGGCGCAGCGGCGCCTTCAGGTGGTACGTCCCACCGCGCAGGTTCACCACCAGGTCCGCCGTCATCCGTGGCGCCCGGGCGCGTACGGCCTGTTGCGCGCGTGCCGGTGTGGCGAAGGGTCGGTCCAGGGTGCCGGGCCAGGAGTCCTTGCCCCAGGGAGCGACGTACAGCTGGGTGGGGGTCGCCGTCGGGGCCGGTAAGGCCGTCGCCGGAGACGGTACGGCCGCCACGGCCGCTACCGAGAGCCCGATCGCCACCGCCGCCCGCATCACGGCGCCTGCCCTTGTCCGTGTCCGGAAGATCGCCACGCTGCCTCCTCGATGTACGGAGCTCCACCCTGGGGGCAGCATCAGATGGTGCGCAGTCGTCCTGAGGTAGCGGCATCGTCGACCAAAGTCGGAATCATCGGCATCCCAGTATCATCAACGTCACTCGGGGGCTGATCAGGTCGGACGTGCTCGCGGGGCACGGTGGGGGAGGGCTGAGCGGTGTCTCTGACGGACAAAGCCATCAAGCAACTGCGTGAGCTGATCCTTACCGGTGCCCTGCCGCCGGGCTCGAAGCTGCCACCGGAGCCGGACCTGGCCGCTCAGCTGGGGCTCTCCCGCAACCTCGCCCGGGAAGCGGTCAAGGCGCTGGCCGTCGCGCGGGTCCTGGAGGTCCGGCGGGGCGACGGCACGTATGTGACCAGCCTGCAGCCGAGCCTGCTGCTGGAGGGGCTCGGCGGCGCGGTCGAACTGCTCCAGGGCGACTCGGTCGCCCTGCAGGACCTCATGGAGGTACGGCGGCTCCTCGAACCGATGGCCACGGCACTTGCCGCCACCCGCATCTCCGACGCCCAACTGGCCGAGGTGAAGCGGCACTTGGACGCCATGCGCGAGGCCCGCGACGACGTCGAACGGCTCAACGCCCACGACGCCGCCTTCCACCGCGCCGTCGTCTCGGCCACGGGCAACGAGACCCTCCTCACCCTCCTGGAAGGCATCTCCGGCCGCACCTTGCGCGCCCGCATCTGGCGCGGTCTGGTCGACGACAAGGCCGCGGGCCGCACCCTGGCCGAACACGAGGCGATCTTCAACGCGCTGTCCACCCGTGACGCCGCCCTCAGCCAGGCCGCCGCACTGCTCCACGTGAGCAACACCGAGCAGTGGCTGAGGGAACACCTGCGCTCCCGTGAACCCGTCCCCTCCACGCGGCCGGCGTCCTCAATCCTTGAGTAGCGGCAAGTCGAACCGGTTCGGCGAAGCTAGCACCGGCGCTTGCGGCCATCAATCCCTCCGACATCACTTCCTAATCACTTCCGAGCCCGCTCCATCCGGTCGCAAGAGATTTCGTCACGGCTGTTGACAGGGGTTCGGGTGCTTCCTACCTTCACTTCACGCGAACCGGTTCGACAACCGACGCTCGCTTCGTTCGTTCCACTCCACACATCCGTTCCACACCGACACGACCGGCGGTCGCCCCCTCCTCCGAGGGGTCGAACCGGTTCGAGCAAGGAGTCGCCGTGAACATCGGTGAGATCGCCCGGCGGGCCGGTGTCTCGCGGAGCACCGTGTCCTACGCGCTGAGCGGCAAGCGCCCCGTGTCGGACCAGACCCGGCGGAAGATCCAGGAGGTGATCGACGAGCTGGGCTACCGCCCCAATGCGAGCGCCCGTGCCCTCGCCAACGGCCGGACCAGCACGATCGGACTGGTCTTCCCGCCGGCCGGGAACCACTACACCGGGATGCAACTGGACTTCATCGGCAGCGTGGTGGAGGCCGCGGCGGCCTACGACTACGACGTGCTGCTGTCGCCGAGCGGCATGGACAGCGACCGCTCGTTCCAGCGGCTGCTGGGTGAGCGGCGCGTGGACGGCGCCATCCTGATGGAGATCAGACTCCAGGACGACCGGGTCGACCACTTGACCGAACTGGACTTCCCCTTCGTCGCCATCGGCCGCACCGCACATCCTGAGGGCAGCTGGTGGGTCGGCCTGGACCACACCGCACTGGCGGCGGCGTGCGTCCACCACCTCGCGGACCTCGGCCACCGCAGGGTCGCCTTCGTCAACCGACCGGAGCAACTCCTGCGGGCCGGCTACGAGTCCGCACACCGAGGACTGGACGGCTTCACCAAGGCCGCCGCCGAGCGCGGGCTGACGGTGCGCACGTACTGCTGCGGGGACGATGCGGCGTCCGGCCAGGCATGCCTGGAACAGATCCTGCACGACGACCCGGCCACCACGGCCGTGGTCACGCTGAACGAGGCAGCCCTCGGGGGCCTGTACGGAGGGCTCGCCCAGGCGGGCCGCCATGTGCCGCGCGACTTCTCCGTCACCGGGGTCGTGGCCGGCCGGTGGGCGGAGACGGTGACCCCGCAGCTCACCGCCGCGAACGTACCGGCGGAGGAGATGGGCCGCCGCGCCGTGGACCTGCTCATCGAGCGGATCGACCACCCCGACGCCCCACCCCGCCACCACCTTCTCGCCCCGCCGATCTCGCTGCGGGCCAGCACCGGCCCTGCGGGCGGCACGCCCGCCTGACCACGCTCGTACCCCCCGACTTCTTCACTTCACCGGACACCCGTTCCCTCACCGTCCCCGTCCGGCCTGCCCGCTTCCCCCCTCGTCACCCCTCCCACGGCACCCGTGTGCCAAAAACGAAGGATCCACCATGCACAGCTCCTCGAGGCGGCTCCTCGCCACCGTGGCCCTGTCGACCGTCGTAGCCGTCACCGGCACCGCCTGTTCCTCCGGCTCGGGCGGCACCGCGGACAAGGGCGCGGACAGCGGCACGTACACCGTCTGGGACCCCTACCCGCAGTTCGCCAAGGGCTCGGCGTGGGCGAAGCTGCTGGACAAGTGCGGCACCGAGGCCGGAGTGACGGTCAAGCGGACCGCCTTCGACACCAGCGACCTGGCCAACAAGACACTGCTGGCGGCGCAGCAGGGCAACTCCCCGGACGTCCTCATCGTCGACAACCCGATGGTCTCCACCCTGGCCGAGGCGGGCGTGCTCACCACTACCGAGGAGAACAAGCTGGACACCTCCAAGGCGGACGCCAACCTGCTGGGGGCCGGCCAGGCGGGTGGGAAGACGTACGGCACACCGATCGGCGC